>NZ_BADD01000653.1 GCF_000333455.1 Rhodopseudomonas sp. B29 | reverse complement strand
AGAGCGTAGCCGAGATTGGGGATGAAGCCGAACGCCGCCTTCATGGCGTCGAGTTGGGGCCGCGCCGCCGCGGGCGCCGATGCCTCTCTCAGCGGACCGAATAGGGCAGCGCCCTGTTCAGCGTCGAGCGTGCGGGCCAGGAAGGCGCGGATGATCGTCGCGACCTCCTCGAGATTGGTCTCGAGGGGAAAATGACCGGCATCGACGAAGCGTACTTCCGCGTCCGGATTATCGCGGCGGAAGGCCTCCGCCCCCGCCGGCAGGAAGAAGGGATCGTTCTTGCCCCATACCGCGAGCATCGGAGGGCGGTGCTTGCGGATGTACTCCTGGAAGCGCGGATAGGCGGCGACGTTCGACTTGTAGTCGCCGAACAGATTCAACTGGATCTCGTCATGATGCGGCAGATCGAGGAAATGTTGATCCAGCGCGATGCTTTCCGGGGCGATCATCGACGGATCGGCGGCGCCGTGCTCGTACTGGAAACGGGTGGTGCCTTCTTGAAGGAAAGCGCGCAGATTGCTTCGGTTGATTTCGCTGGGATCCTGCCAATAGGCGCGGATCGGATTCCAGCCTTCACTGAGCCCTTCTTCGTAGGCATTGCCGTTCTGCGAGATCAGTGCGAGCACTTTCTCCGGGCGCGCTAAAGCGAGGCGGAAGCCGACGGGCGCACCGTAGTCGAATACGTACAGCGCGTAGCGCTCCAGGCCGATCGCGTCGGTGAAGCTCTCGATGGTTTGAGCCAGGTGATCGAACGTGTACGTGTAGGCGCTCGGATCAGGTGCGTCCGAGAAACCGAAGCCGGGAAGATCGGGCGCGATGACCTGGTACTTGTCCGACAGCCGGGCGATCAGGCCGCGATACTGGTGGCTTGAACTCGGAAAGCCGTGCAGCAACAGGACGACAGGAGCGTCCGCAGGGCCGGCCTCGCGATAGAAGATCTTGATCGGCGCGCCGCTCGGGCGGTCGTTCACCTCGATGCTGCGAAACTTGGGGGAAACGGACAAATCAGCCTCCATCTGGCAGGCCCGCTCGATCTTGGTCGAAGACGGGCGGAAGGTTCTGGAATTCGATATGTGATCGGACGATGACGTCGCGCTGCGGACGTCTCATCGCGCGACGGTCATGCTGCAGAGGGAGGCACCTCCCGACTACCCGGCCGGAGCCGGGATTTGGGATCCGCGACGCAGTCCCGCAGCATGCGGCGCCAGTCGCGCGGCGGCAGTCCCTCGCTGCGGCTGAACAGACGCGTGAGGTGTGCCTGATCGGCGAGCCCACAGGCCAACGCGACCTCGGCGATCGGGGAATTTGACGTCAACAGCATTCGCTTGGCGCGCTCGAGCCGGTTCCTCGTGACGTACTCGGAATAGGAAATGCCGGCCGCCTTCTTGAAGGCCCGCGAGAAGTAACCGGTGCTCATGTCGACCGCGCGTGCAACGTCCCGGATGCGAAGGCAAGAGCCGAGGTGCGCGTTGATGTACTCTTCGGCTTCCTGGATTTTCCACTGTGTGAGCATCCTGTGCTTCGCACGCTTGACCTCCGGCGAGCCGCTCAGCAGCGCGAAAGCATCTTCGACGCGGCAGCGTGCCGTGTCGTGATCGTCATCGAACAGCGCCAGAGCCTGCCCGAGTAGCTCCAACGCCAGTCGCCGTCGGTCAGGACGCTCCGCATGGTCGCCGCGGGGCCTTCCATATGCGGTCATGCTGACCAACCCTCTCTGATCATCACCCGCACCATGAGCGGGGATGCGGGTCCGGGCGAGTTTGGCGGCGTTAAACGGCGTTAAATCCGCCGCCTCGCCGCAAGTCGAGCCATGGACCTGCATCGACCCCTCCAGCTGCGTTCGTCTCCGGACCCGTCAGAGCCGCTGTTTCTGCATGAAGGCTATGACCAGGCGCGCGACCTCGTCGGTCTGTTCGTCGAAGACGAAGTGCCCGGCATCCAATTGATGGATCTCCGCATCCGGGAGGTCGCGCTTGTAGGCGTCACCACCCGCGGCGATGAACGACGGATCGTTGCGCCCCCAGACGACCAGGGTCGGTGGCTTGTGTTGGCGCAGCCAGGCCTGCCAGGCCGGATAGGACTCGACGTTCGTCCGGTAGTCGTAGAGCAGCGCAGCCTGGATCTCGCGCTGTCCCGGCTTGGACAAATGCGCGATTTCGTCGGACCACGTATCCGGATTGTAGCGTTCAGGGTGCGATGTACCAAGCGTATGCCGCTGCTCTGTCGCGGCCGGCGACATGAAGGCTTCGAAGACTTCGGGGTGCGCCTTCGGATCGGCCCAATATGTCCTGATCAGCGCCCATTTGGGGCCCAGGCCTTCCTCATAGGTGTTGGCGTTCTGAGCGATCAGCGCCTGCACCCGATCGGGGCGCATGACCATCATTCGAAATCCGATCGGCGCCCCGTAGTCGTGAATATAGAAGCTGGCTTTGGTGATGTTCAGCTTGTCGAGCAAGGCGTTGGTCGTCTTCGCCAGATTATCGAACGTATAGGTGTAGGACGACGGCGGCGGCGCGTCGCTGTGGCCGAATCCGGGAAAGTCCGGCGCGATCAGGTGATATCGTGTCGCCAGTAGCGGGATAATCGGATCGTACTGGCGCGACGACGAAGGAAATCCGTGGAGAAGCACGATGGTCGAAGCGTCCTTCGGTCCGGCTTCGCGATAGAACAGATTCAAGCCGTCGACCTCGACGCTGTGATAGGTCGTCGTCGCATTCGTCGCTGGGACCGGCTCGGCGTTCGCCACGCCGGTCAAGATTGAGGTTGCCGTTGCCATTGCCAAAATACTCCTCATGTTCCACTCCGCTCGAGACTCGATATGATTTCGTTCAACGACCGGCCGACTGGCCGCCGTCGACATGCAGGATTTCTCCGGTGACGAAGGGTGCGGCTTCGAGATAGAGGATCGCTCCCACGATATCGGCGATCTCTCCCATGCGGCCCATCGGGTGAAGGGCTGCCTTAACTTCATGCGTCTCCGGGGCGTGCATCGGCGTCTTGATGATGCCAGGGGACACTGCGTTGACCCGGATGCCGCGCTTTGCATATTCGATCGCCAGACTCCTGGTGGCCGCGTTGATACCGCCCTTGGTCAGCGAGGCGAGCACGGACGGCACCTTCGAGTTTCCAAGCTCGCCGAGCGTCGTCGTCACGTTGACGACGTGTCCGCTGCCGCGCTTCTCCATGGCTTCGATCGCGGCCTGCGTGGTGTAGAAGAAGCCGTTCAGATTGGTGGCGATCATCAGGGAATACTGTTCGGGCGTGTATTTGGTGAACGGGCCCGGAATGAAGGCGCCGGCATTGTTCACGAGGGTGTCGACCCGCCCGAACCGCGACAGCGCCTCGGCGACGATACGGGGGCCGGTCGCGGGATCGCCGATGTCGCCGGCGATCGTCAGCACATCGGCGTTGTCCGACGGCTCGATCGAGCGCGAAGTCGCGACAACCCGATAACTGCGGCTCCGATAGGCCGCGACCAGCGCTTCCCTATTCCTCTCGATGCGCCGGTAACGATGACGACTTTTCGGTCTTCGCTCATGACTGAGCTCCTTGGTTCGTAGTCGAATGCTTGCATGCGTCGGCCCCCCGGAGCCGACCAATCAATGTGGTCTCGAGCCGCCAGACGTCGAAGGCGCAAGAAGTCTCCGGAAGCACGCCGGCAACACCGTCGCCGTCGATATCGAGTGCGAACATGCCGTTGACGAGAACGACGAAACCGCGATCCATGATCGTTTCCTCGGCGGATCGGCTTCAATCGCGCCCGGCGAGACGAACCGCGTCGGCCACTGCGGCCGCGAAGGCGCCTTCGGGATCGGCGTTGAGCAGCGTCGGCTGAAAGCGGATCTCTTCGATGTCGGTGACACCGGCCTGGTTCAGCCAGTCGCGCAGATAGGTGGAGTGATGATCAATGCCGAAGGCGGGCGACGGCATCGATGGTCCGAACGCGCCGCTCGTCAGGGTCAGCACGGCTTTCTTGTTCTTCAGCAGTCCGAAGTAACCGGTCTTCGGATCGAGGCCCCACAGCATGCCGGGCTGATGGATCACGTCGATGTAGTGCTTGAGCCGGTAGGGGATGCCGTTGTTCCACATCGGCACCGCCAGCAGGTAGCGGTCGGCCGCAATGAAACGGTCGGCGATCGCCGCAACCTCATCCCAAACCGTCTTGTCACGCCCCTGATGAGTCTGGCCGGTCAGGATCGCAAGTTTCGCCGCCACCTTGTCGCCATCGAATTCGGGAAGCACTTCCGTAGACAGGTCGATCGTATCGACGACGATGTCCGGCTTTCGCTCGCGCAGCGCGGCCAGATAGGCGTCGGCGATCGCGTTGCTCTTCGAGGCGCTGCCCCGCGGCGATGCCTTGATATAGAGGACCTTGTCCATTGCATGTCTCCTTGGCTGGNGACGAGCGTCCCCGTTGCGTGCACCGCTGATCCGGGCCGCTCTGATTTCGGTTGTTTGTCGAGAGCGGCCTGCGCTACGCGCGGTGGCCGCCGGTTCGGACGGCTAGGCCGACGTCTTGGCCGGCCGGCTGTCGCTTCCGAACACCACCTTGATTTCGGCCGCGACGCGCGGGCCGTTCTCGTCGAGAACAAAGTGGCCGCTGTCGAGCCAGACGAGCTTGGCGTCGGGGATGTCGTTCAAGTACGCGCGCGCCCCCGGCGGAATGAAGAACGGATCATGCTCCCCCCAGATGATCAGGGTTTTGGGCTTGTGCGTGCGAAAGGCTTGCTGCCAGGTCGGATACAGCGCGACGTTTGTCTTGTAGTCTTCGAGCAGATCGACCTGATAGTCCTGCGTGCCCGGACGATCGAGCAGCGCCTGGTCGAGCACCCAATTGTCCGGGTTGATCGCCGCCGGATCCTTGGCGCCGACGAGCCAGTGAAATTTCGTTCCTTCGAGGCTGACGAAGTCGCGGGCCGGCTTTTCGGTTTCGGCGTTGCGGTTCTCCCAGAGCGGGACCAGCACCTTCCGCGGCGCCTCGCCGACACCTTCCATGTAGGCGTTGGTGTTCTGGATGACGAAACCCTTGACCAGTTCGGGGCGCTCCGCGAACAGGCGGAAGCCGATCGGCCCGCCGTAATCCTGCATGTAAAGGACGTACGACTTCATCCCGAGCACATCGACCAGACCGGAAACGTGCGAAGCCAGATTGTCGAACGTGTAGGTGAACTCGCTGCGCGAGGGCGCGTCGGAGTGGCCGAAGCCGACATAGTCCGGTGCGATCAGATGGAAGCGATCGGCCAGCGCCGGGATCAAGTCCCGAAACATCTGGCTGCTGGTCGGCAGCCCGTGCAGCAGCAGGATTGTCGGCGCGGCAGGATTGCCGGCTTCCCGATAGAAGATCTTGCGGCCGTGAACCATGGCGGTGCGGTGATAGGTCTGGGTGGTCATCTGGATTGTCCTCCGCGATCAGTTGCCGGACCAGCGGTGCGTCCGCCGTCGCGTCCTGCGGTGGGTTTTGGATCTTTCCAGAAGCGCCGGATAGCTGATATATCCGGGAGCAGACCTATCGAAAAATGGAAGGCCTTGGGTGGACCGTCTGGACGCCATGTCGGTGCTGCTCGCAGCGGTGGAAGCCGGAAGCCTTTCGAAAGCCGGTAAGAAACTCCGCCTGCCGTTGGCCACAGTCAGCCGCAAGGTGTCGGACCTCGAAACGCACCTGAACGCGACGCTGCTGATCCGGTCGACGAAAGGCCTCGACCTGACGCCGGCGGGCCGCTCCTACGTCACCGCGGCGAAATCGATCCTCGAGCAATTGCACGAGGCGGAGCGCGCCGCATCCGGAGAGTACACCGAGCCGAAAGGCGACCTCGTCGTCACCGCCCCCATCATGTTCGGGCGGATGAATGTGCTGCCGATCGTGATGCGTTTCCTCGAGGCTTTTCCGGGCGTCTCGGTCGGTCTGGTGATGACCGATCGGGTAACTCATTTTCTCGAGGACCAAGTCGACGTCGCGCTGCGCATCGGTCCGCTGGCCGACAGCAGCCTGATTGCCAGCCGGCTGGGAGAGGTTCGGCACGTCGTCTGCGCGAGCCCGGATTATCTGGCCACGCACGGCGCGCCGACGACGCCGGACGAACTGGCGCAGCATCGCGTCGTTTCGTTCGATAGCGTGTCGGCGCTGAGCTCGTGGATATTCCAGGCCGATGGCGCTCCGATCACCACGTCGTTCAAGTCCCGGCTCAGCGTCAACACGATCGATGCGGCGATCGACGCCGCACTGTCCGGAGCCGGCCTCGTCCGCGCCGTGTCCTACCAGGTCGCGGACTACGTGCGCGACGGACGACTGGCCCTCGCGCTGGAAGAGTTCGAGCCGAAGCCGCGCCCGGTCCACCTCGTCTACGACGCGCACAACCGGATGCCGCTGAAGCTCCGCGTCTTCGTCGATTTCGTCGTGCCTCGATTACGCCAGCGCCTCGTCGAGATCGCACTCAAGCCGAGGCCCGCGGCTGATCAATGATCCACGGCGCCGCTGCGCCGGCTGTTGTCGGTCATTCGCCGGTCGGACCGAAGCGCTCGGTCCGCACCTTGTCTTCCGGATGTCCCATCGCGGCGAGATGGCCGGCGACCGTCTCGACGAAAGCCGCAGGCCCGCAGACGAATACGTCCGGATGTCCCGCGGGCGTGAACTCGCGCCGGGTCAGCATGACGCGTCCGATCCTGCTGCGCTCGCCCTTCCAGCCCGGAGGCGCGCCCCTGGTTACGGTGTGGGTTAGGATCACGCCGTTGGGCAGAGCCGCAAGCGCCTCGAGCCCCTCGCGGTAGATGATCCTGTCGGCGGAGCGCGACGAATAGAGCAGGCGGGCGAGCCGCTCCGATTTCACCAATGCGCGTGTCCGTAGGATCGACATCAGCGGCACGATGCCCGATCCTCCGGCGAGCAGCAGCAGGCCGTTGTCTTGTCGCGGCGACCAGGTGAAGTAGCCTCCGATCGGGCCGCGCAATTCGATGCGATCCCCGATCCTCAACTCGTTGTGCAGGAATTCCGACACCTCTCCATCAGCGACCAGATCGATGGTCAGATCGATATGTGACCCGGTCCCGCTGGCGGACGCGATCGAATAACTACGCTGCGCGACGTAGCCGTCCTCGGCCGTCAGCCGCAGATCGACGTGCTGGCCGGCAAGATGGCCGGGCCAGTCGGGGACGTCGAACGTGAAGGTCTTGACGGTCGCAGTCTCATTGCGGATCGCCACCGCCGTCGCCAGCAGCCAGGGGATCGTCGCGATCGTCTGATCCACTACGGATCACCGTGGTATCGTTGTTCGCGCCAGGGATCACCGCGGAGGTGATAGCCGCGCGATTCCCAGAAGCCCGGATCGTCCTTGTCGCGAAACGCAAGCCGGCGCACCCATTTGGCGCTCTTCCAGAAATACAAATGAGGCAGCAGCAGACGAGCCGGGCCGCCGTGCGAGGGCAGCAGCGGCAGGCCGTCGTAGTGGGTGGCGATCATCGCGCGGCCGTCGATCAGGTCGGAGACGAGCAGGTTGGTCGTGTAGCCGCCGTCGCAATGGGCCATCAGATAGCCGGTCGGCGGGACCGCAAGGTCGGCGGCGCGGAAGATGTCGTCGATCGTCACGCCGCGCCAGCGCGTGTCGAACTTGCTCCACTGCGTCACGCAGTGGATGTCGGTTTGCAGGTCCGTTTGCGGCAGCGCCTCGAACTCGGCCCACGTCCAGGTCGCGACCAACGAGCCGCCGTTCTGGAGGGCCAGCTTCCAGCGATCGAGCGGCGTATGGATCGTCGGCCCCGCTGTCAGGACCGGAAACTCGGGAGTCAGGTACTGGCCGGGCGGCAGCCGCGCGCGATCGGTCGCATCGGTGCGGCGCTTGCCCTTGAAGCCTCGGGTCACGTGCATGGCGGCACCTCCGTCACCGATCCTACGACGCGCGCAATCACCCGGCCACCTTCGCCCTATTTCTTCAGCGGTGGGTAGCCGAGCGTGTAGATCCACTCGGTCGCCCTAGCCGGCACATGACAGCTCTGGCAGTCCGTCTTGTAGTCCGTCGACGTGGTCTTGGTCGGATTGCCGGCATCGAACCAGGACCAGCCCCAACCGTCGCCCCAGAGCTTGTTTCCGGCGTGATTGTTCTTGGTGTCGCGCACCATCAGGAACCAGCCCACGAGCTTGTCTTCGTGGCTCACGGACCCGGTCGTCATGTCCTTGGTCGTCGCCTCGTAGACTTCCTTGACCAGCACCGCTCCCTCGGGGAAATGGCCGGTCTTGCGGAAGGCCGCGATCGTGCCGGGCGACGCGTAGACGACATGCATCTGCTTGGCGCCCTTGCCGTCGTCACCTGCGACCGACCACGTACCGAGAAATTCGTAGGTGGTCCTGTAGTCGGGCGGAATGTGCATGTTGCCCATCGCGTCCGTGACGGATGCCGCGGCGCTTTCGGTCGCGGCGCCTTGCGCCATGGCGTTGCCGTGGCTGAACAGGACCAGCGCGCCGAAGCTGGCTACCGCGACGGCCGTCATGATGAATTTGGCTCGGGATGTCGTGGTCATCAGTCGAGCTTCGGATTGTCGAGGAGCGGATAGAACTGGGTCCATACTTCGTCCTTCTTCGCGCTTGCCATGTGACAGTAGGCGCATTCCGATTTCGGCATCGCCTTCGCAGTCGCCGCCTTAGGCTCGTAGTGATGGAAGTTGAAGTAACCCCAGCCGCCGGTGTCCGGGAAACGCTTGGTATCTTTGACAGTCACGTCGGCGCCGTTGAGCGGACCGCCGAAATATCCGCGGCCCGAGAGTTCCGTTCGCGACCCGTCGGAATTCTCTCCCGGCAGCGTCAACTGAAGCTCTTTGAACAGGATGGTTCCTTCCGGAAATTCGCCGGTCTGCTTGTAGATCTCGTACGAGCCCGGCTCGATGTAGACGTTGTGAAACTCGGGGAAGTTCGCCTTGCCGCCGTTGAGGGCGTTGGGTGTCAGCGGGGATCCGACGAAGACCCATCGATGAAATCCCTTGGGGAGGATCAGATCGCCGCTCGCCGTCCACTCCGGCAAATAGCGCTTGGGAGTCGCCGGGGTCTGGGCGTCGCCCGGTCGCGCCGCCATGAAGCCGACAAGCACAGCCGCGCCGACAACCAACCCGGCGATCGGAAATCTCTTCAACATATACGTCTCCTTGGTCCATGCAGCCGCGAGATGATCGCCTGCGCACGCTCTGAATTGGCGGGATGAGAAGACATGTCTCCGCACCGAGCGTCTTGAACCTGGATGACGCTATTGAACCGAGCCGACCCCGGTGTCCATTCCCGCAGCCCGAGCGAAAAATAGGCTTGGATGTCGCCTATCGGAATCCTGCTCGACGTGTCCTCCGACGCTCGGCTGTGGCGCGAGGAGATCTTCGGCCCGATCGCCCTGATCCGCGGTTTCGACACCACCGAACAGGCACTCGGACTGGCAAACGACTCGCCCTTTGGCCTGCAGGGCTCGGTATTCACCCGAGACCTCGCCGCCATGCTGCGCTTCGCTGACTAGTTCGACGTAGGAGCGCTTTGGGTCAACGAAGCGACCCGTTTCCGGCTCGACAACTATCCGTTCGGCGGCGTCAAAAACAGCGGCGTCGGGCGTGAGGGCGTTCGTTACGCGATAGAAGAATTCTCACAGCTGAAATTCATCGGTGTGACGGTTTAAAGCGCGTTTCTCCCAAGATCGAGAAGCCGTCCGGGCCGACATGAACGCAGTCTGTCGGGCTCGGCCGGCCTACCACGAGATCTAAATCGAACCAGATGTCGGATTATGACCCAAAGCGGCCGTGGCAGGGCAAGGCAAATTCGCTTCCAGTGACGCCGTAAGCCGCTATGGCGCAAATTTAGCGTTACGGAATGCAACAGCCCAAACGTTGTACTTGCGCGTCTCTACCCGAGGCGGTTTGAACAGCGGATGTTGTCGACCATCGTAGAGCTGCGGACGACGTTCTACCGCGCACGCAGAGGAATGATGAAATCCTATCGCGCTGCGAATTTGTCGAGGCGTAACGTCTCCGAGGTTGTCAGCGTCATGAAGAACAGCAACATTGGATGCGGGCGTTCCAGCGCCTTGACGAAACAGACCAGCCTTGCGGCACCTCAGCCGCACTTAGGCTTAGACCGCGATCGCTTTGATGAGTTTTGCCCGGTCAGTCTCGCTTTTGGCGTCGCCTCGAACGATCACCGTGCCACGCTCCAGCACGTAGAAGCGGTCGGCCACGTCGAGCGCGCCGTGGACGTTCTGTTCGACCAGCAGCACGATGGCGCCAGCCGCCTTCATCTCGCTGATGATGGCGAACACGTCGGCGACGATCATCGGCGCCAGCCCCTCACTCGGCTCGTCGATCAGCACCAGTTGAGGTCGGCCGACCATGACGCGGGCCATCGCCAGCATCTGCTGCTCGCCGCCCGACATCGTGGTGGCGACCTGCCGGCGTCGCTCGGCGAGCCGCGGCATCCGCTCGTAGATTCGGTCGATCTCGGCCTGCTGCTCGGCGCGTGAGCGGCCGGCACGCTGCATCAATCCGAGCCGCAGATTCTCCTCGACGCTGAGGCCGGGAAATATCCGCCGGTCTTCCGGCACGAAGCCGACGCCGTGGCGGCACACCTGATCGGGCGGCAAGCCGTCGAGCCGCTTGCCGTCGAGCTGAATCGCGCCGCCGCTGGGCGTCACCCAGCCGGCGATGGTCTTGAGCAGCGTCGTCTTGCCGACGCCGTTGCGGCCGAAGATGCCGACGACTTCGCCGGGGCGCGCCTCGATCTGGACGCCCTGGATGACATGCGAGAGTCCGTAATGGACGTGGACTTCGTCGAGCTTGAGCATCATGCGTGACCGAAGTAGGCGGCTTGGACCGCGGGATCTGCGCGCACCACGGCCGGCGGGCCTTCGGCGAGTTTCCTGCCGTGCTGCATCACCACGACGTGCTTGGAGATGTCCATCACGACGCCGATGTCGTGCTCGATCAGCAGGATGGTGACGTCGCGCGACAGGTCGCGGATCAGCCGCGCGGTGTCGAGCGTGTCGGCGTGGCTCATGCCTTGCGTCGGCTCGTCGAGCAGTAGGATCGACGGCCTCGCCGCCATCGCCACCGCGATTTCGAGCCGGCGCTGCTCGCCGTGGGATAGCCCGCCGGCGAGATCGCCGGCCTTGGCGGAGAGGTCGAAGCGCGCGATCAGTTCGTCGACCCGCGACCGCGCCGGGCCTGGGCGGCCGACCGGCAGCAGCATGCGCCTCTTCGACTCGAGCCGCTGCGCGGCAAGCCGCAGATTTTCGAACACGGAAAGTTCGAAGAATAGATTGGTAATCTGAAACGAGCGTCCCATTCCGGCGCGCTGCAGCAGATGCGGCGAGCGGACGGTGACATCGGCGCCGTCCAGCACGACGCGCCCCACGGTCGGGCGGAGCTGGCCGCTGATCAGATTGAAAAGCGTCGACTTGCCGGCCCCGTTAGGACCGATCACCGCGGTGATGGCATTCGGCTCGGCGTCGAACCAGACGTCGTCCACGGCGCGCAGCACGCCGAACGATACGCCAAGGCCGCGAACTTCGAGAACTGGCTTCATCGCGCTGTCCTCCTGAGCAGACGCTCGATCCAGGGACGCACCAAACCCATCAGCCCCTTGGGCAGGAAGATCACCGCAGCCATGAACAACAGGCCGATGACGACGAGATGGTGCGGCGTCCACGAACCGATGACCGACTTCAGCACGGTGAGGATGACTCCGCCGTACAGCGCGCCGGCCAGCGTGCCGACGCCACCGGTGACCACGGTGATGATGGCGTTACCCGAGGTCGAGAAGAACAATAGCTCCGGTGAGACGAAGCCGCGCAGCATCGGATACAGCGCGCCCGACAGGCCGGCGACGACCGCGGCCAGCACATAGGCGGCGAGCCGGGCGGCACGTGGCGAATAGCCGAGGAACGGCACGCGCCGCTCGTTCGCGCGCAGCGCAATCAGGACGCGGCCGAACGGTGTTTCGAACAGATAGGCGACAGCCAGATACAGAACGACGATGACGCCGAGCGTGATCAGAAAGAAGCCGGCCGGCGCGTTCGACTGCACGGTGCCGAAGCCGAGATCGACCGGGACCACCGGGATGCCGATCAGGCCGTCCGAGGCGCCGAGTTCGCGCGTGTTGTAGACCGCCTTGGCGGCGACTTGCGCCAGGCCGAAGGTGACCAGCGCGAAGTACACGCCGCGCACGCGGTAGACAATCAGGCCGGCCAAGGCGCCGACGATGACGCAGGCGACCAACGCGGCTGCCATCGCGGCCCAGAACGATGGGACCCGCTGCAGCACAAGCGCCGAGACGTAGGCGCCGAGGCCGAAATACAAGGCTTGGCCGAGCGACAGCAGACCGGTGTAACCGAGCAGGATGTCCACCGACAGCGCCAGGCCGCTGAAGATCAGCGCCTCGGTGGCAAGCCGGAGGTAGAAGGTGTCGTCAATCGCCACTCCGATGGCGGCGAACGCGAGCGCCAGCGCGACAAAGATCGCTACCAGCACGTGGCTGGCGCGCATGGCCAGCGTCAGGCGATCTTGCACGGGACGAACCAGGACGGTTGAAGGATCACGCATGGCCGAGCCGCCCGAACAGGCCCTGCGGCCGCATCACCAGCACCAGAACCATGACGGAGAACACGATCGGATCGCCCCACACCGGCGAGACGATCAGGCTCGCCAGCGCCTGGATCTGAGTGATGACCAGCCCCGCGATCACGGCGCCCATGATCGACCCCATGCCGCCGACGATCACCACTGTGAAGGCGAGGAAGATGAAGTCACGGCCCATGGTGGGAAACACCGAATAGATCGGCGCAAGCAGCACGCCGGCCAGCGCCGCCAGCGCCACACCGAATGCGAAGGTCAGCGCGAACACCCGTGACACGGGCACGCCGAGCGAGGCCGCCATGTTGCGGTCATAAGCCGCCGCACGCACGATCGCGCCATAACGCGTCTTGTTGACCACCAGTGCCACCGCCGCGACGATGGCGACGCCGACCACGATCAGGAACAGGCGATAGTTCGGCAGCAGCACGCCCAGCACCTCGACGGCGCCGCTGATCGGCGTCGGCGGCCGCTGCGTATTCGGCCCGAACACGATCTTCAGCCCCTCCTCCACGACGAGGCCGAGGCCGAAGGTGAGCAGCAGCGTGGTCACGTGACGATCCGGCGAGTTGAACACGCGCTGGATCAGGCCGCGCTCCACCACATAGCCGATCGGCACCATGATCAACGGCACCAGCACCAGCAGCAGCCAGAAGTTGACGCCGGCGGCGCCGAGCGCCAGCGCCAGGTAAGCACCCATCGCGTAGAACTCGCCATGCGCCATGTTGATGACGTCGAGCAGGCCGAAGATGATGGTCAAGCCGAGCGCCACCAGCACCACCGCCACACCGAGGGAGAGCCCGGTAATCATCTGCGGCGCGAGCACGAACTGAATGTAGTCGAGAAATGGAGCCATGCGGCGCCCCTGCTGCGGTGTTTCGGCTGGTGCGTTCGCGCATCGCGCGACGGTCTGCGAAGAAACTGCCGCGGTCGAGAACGACCGCGGCAGGCTAATCAACTTAGAACCTGGTGCACTCGTCGGGGCCGATGGCTTCGTCGCCGCCGACCTGGCCGACGATGTTGAACTTGCCGTCGTTGACCTGCACCACGTACATCGGCTGCACGGCCTGATGATCGCCGCCCCGCATGGTCTTCTTGCCCTGGGGCGTCATCCACTCCAGCCCTTCCATCGCCTTGCGCAGCTTGTCGGTGTCGGTCGACTGCGCTTTCTCGACGGCGGCCTTGAAGAAGTAGATCAGCCCGTAGCTGTCGGCGCCGTACAGATCAGGATCGGCCTTGTTGGCCGCCTTGAAGGCTTCGACGAACTTCTTGTTCTCCGGCGTGTCGATCTGCGTCGAATAGCCGGAGCCGGTGGCGAAGCCGTTGGCGGCCGAGCCGATCGCCGAGATGTTCTGCGACGTCACCGTGCCGGACGCGCCAACCACGATCAGGTTCTTGGCGAGGCCGAAGTCCTGCATCTGGGTGAGCAGGCGCACAGTGTCGTTGCCTGCCACCGAGGTGTACAGCACCTCCGGCCGGGCCTGGCGCAGCTGGCCGAAATATTGCGTGTAGTCCTTGCTGTCGAGCGGCGCGAACACCTCGCCGACCGAGGTGGCGCCGAGCCCTTCGATGGTCTTCTTGAAGGTGGCGACGGTCGAACGGCCCATCTCGTAGTCGGGGCCGAGGAAGAACACCTTGGCCTTCGGCTTCTGCTTGGCCACCCAGGCGGCCAGCGCGGTCGATTGCTGGCCGGCGCGGGCGTTGACGCGGAACACGTTGGGCGAGCACTTGTCGGTGGTGATCGAATCCGCGAACGAAACCGTGGTGGCGATCAGCTTCTTGGCGCGTTCGGCGGTCTGGCCGACAGCCAGCGTCGATCCGGAATTGACCGTGCCGGTTAGGAAGTCGACCTTCTGCACCTCGAACAGTTTCTCGGCCTTCTGCACCGCGACCGACGGATTGGCCTCTTCGTCCTCGAAAATCAGTTCGATCTGACGGCCCATTACGCCACCGGCGGCGTTGACTTCCTTGGTGGCGAGTTCGAGTCCCCAGCGCACCTGCTGGCCGATCGGCGTATAGGTGCCCGACAGCGGCGTCACGACGCCGATCTTGATCGGATCGGCGGCCGACGCGGCGTGGACCGACACCGCGAGCGCGGTGCCGGCGAGTAGTCCTGTCAGGACCGATGCTGTCTTGGTCATGGTATGGTTCCCTCCGTCTTTGTTTTGTTTGATGAGTTCACAGGCCCTTGAATTTCGGCGGACGTTTCTCGTCGAACGCTTCGACGCCTTCCTTGAAGTCCTCGGACTGGCGCAGCCGGCTGTAGCAATGGCCTTCCAGCTCGATGGCGATGGCGAGCGGCGAGTCCTCGGTGTCGTTGAGCAGCTTCTTGGCGGTGCGCTGCGCCAGCGGCGAGAATGTGCGGAGTTCGGCGACCAGCGCATCGGTCGCCTTTTCCAAATCGGCGTCCGGCACGCACTCGGTCGCGATCCCCCACTCGTAAGCCTGCTTGGCGGAGATGCGCCGCGACCGCATCACGATGTCCTTGGTCCGGGTGATGCCGATCATCATCTGCAGCCGCGCCGAGCCGCCCGAGCCGGGGATCTGGCCGAGCTTCTGCTCCGGCAGCGCGTACTGCGTGGTCTCCGAGGCGATGCGGAAGTCGCAGGCCAGCGACAATTCGAAGCCGACACCGAAGCAATAGCCGCGATTGGCAACGACCACCGGTTTAGAACAGCGCGCCGGCGAGGCGATGTTCCAGGCCAGCTTTGAGACATGCTCCGGCGTCGCCTTCATGAAGCCGCCGATATTGCCGCCGCTCGAGAAATGCTGACCGACCGCGCGCACCACGATGACGCGAACCCGCGGATCTTCGTCGAGCGTTTCGAACACCAGGCGGAATTGATCGCGCTGCGGCATCGAGACGATGTTGTAGGGCGGCCGGTCGAGCACGATGTCGGCTCGTTCGTTGGCCTCGTCAAGCTCGACGCGAAAGCCGTCGAGCTTGTCGAGTCGCGGGTCCTTGAACGAGTAAAGGTCAGCCATTGTCGTTATCCTTCGAGGTTTAGGAAGCTTTGGAAGTGGCGCTCGGCGCCTGTGTTTCCGGGTCATATTCGCCGGCGATCAGCATCCGCCGCAGCAACTTGCCGACCGGCGATTTCGGCAGCGCATCGACGAACACGAAGCGGCGCGGGCGTTTGAAATTGGCGAGGCCGGAGGTGCGGCAGAAATCGTCGAGCTCTTGGCTGTCGACGAACGCACGGCGCTTGACGAAGGCGGCGACGATCTTGCCCCAGCGTTCGTCGGGCAGGCCAACGACCGCGACTTCGACCACCGCGGGATGCAGCGACAGGCAGCTTTCGATCTCGACCGGCGAGACGTTCTCGCCGCCGGTGATGATCATATCGTCGACCCGGCCGGTGACGTACAGGTCGCCGTCGTCGTCGAAAAATCCGGTGTCGCCGGTGAAGTACCAACCATCGCGCAGCGACTTGGCGTCGGCATCGGGGCGCCGCCAATAGCCTTCGAAAGATTCGTCACCGGCCAGCGCCGCGACGATCTCGCCCTCTTCGCCTGCGGCCGCGATTTCGCTGGCCGAAGCCGCATTCATCTTCACCACCCGGATCAACTGATTGATGCCGGCGCGGCCGGCAGAGCCGGGCTTGGCGACGGCGCTCTGATCGACCGTGAAGGTGTAGATTTCCGAACTGCCGTAATGATTGACGAACAGATCCGGCCTGAACGCGCCTTCGAGCTTCTGCAACAAGCCGTCGGTCATCGGCGCGCCGGCGAAGCCGAGCTTGCGCACGCTGGAGACGTCGGTGGTGGCGAACGCCGGATGTTGGACGAGATCGTGATACAGCGTCGGCACAAGATAGAGATTGCTGACGCGCTCATTGGCGATCACCGACAGCGCGCGCGCCGAGTCGTAGCGCGGCAAACAGACGAAGGTGCCGCCGATCAGCGACATCGCGATCAGCCGACGCACGCCCATGGTTGTGATACAGCGGCATCACGCCGAGCGGTGGTCTCCCCGCGGCGAAACATGTTTCTGCGCCACATG
>NZ_BADD01000654.1 GCF_000333455.1 Rhodopseudomonas sp. B29 | reverse complement strand
CATTGGGCGGCAGTTCGCCGCGATCCGCAGCTTCGCGCCTTTGCTCAGGCATCGGGCAACGGACTGATCGTGTCGGTGTCGTCGATCGCCGGCTCCACCGGCACCGGCTCGTCGATCGCCTATTGCGCCGTCAAAGCCGGCATCGACGTGATGACCAGATCGCTCGCCCGTGCGCTGGCGCCGGAGGTCCGCGTGCTTGCGGTCTCGCCGGGCGTCGTCGACACCGGCTTCGTGCCCGGCCGCGGCGCCGATTTCAACGCCAAGACCAGCGCGACGACGCCGCTGAAACGCGTCGCCACAGCTGACGACGTCGCCGAGGCGATCGTCGCCTGCGCCACGCATCTGAACTTTTCGACCGGCAACATCATCGTGGTCGATGGCGGCCGGTCGCTGTAACAAGGAAATCCCATGCGCGCGCTCCGGAACAAGATCTTCATCACCTGCGCGGTCACCGGCAATCTGACGACGCCGGAGCAGACCCCGCATCTGCCGATCACGCCGGATCAGATCGCGGAAGCCTGCCTTGGTGCCGCGGAAGCCGGCGCGGCGATCGTGCACATTCATGTCCGCGATCCGGCCACCGGCCGGCCGTCGATGGAGCTCGATCATTATCGCGATGTCGTCGCCCGCATCCGCGCCCGCAATCCGGCGCTGATCCTCAACATCACCACCGGCCCCGGCGGCCGCTTCGTGCCGTCGCCGGACGATCCCAAGGTCGCGGCACCAGGCACCACGCTGATGCTGCCGGAGAAGCGCGTCGAACATATCGCCGTGTTGAAGCCTGAGATCTGCACCATCGATCTCAACACCATGAACTCCGGCAAGGAGGTGGTGATCAACACGCCGGCGAACGTGCGGCGGATGGCCAAGGTGATGCGCGAGGCGGGCGTACGGCCCGAGGTGGAGCTGTTCGACTCTGGCGACATCGCGCTGATGCACGATCTGCTGGCCGACGGCACCTTGTCCGGCCCGGTACTTTGCTCGTTCGTGATGGGGGTGCGCTACGGCTTCCAGCCGAGCCCTGAGACCGTGCTATACGCCCGCGACATGCTGCCGGCCGACGCCGAGTTCACCGCGATCGGCATCGGCAAGGCCGCCTACACGGCCGCCGCGCAGTCCTACCTCGCCGGCGGCCATGTCCGCGTCGGCCTGGAAGACTCGGTGTATTTGTCGCGAGGCGCGCTGGCGCCGTCCAACGCCGCCATGGTCGAGAAGGCGCGGCGCATCGTCGAGGACCTCGGCGGGCAGATCATGAACGCCGCAGAGGCGCGCGACTTCCTGGGCTTCCCCGCGGCCGCGACCGCCAGCCGCGCTGCCGCGCGCTGATTATCCGAGGAGTTTCGCCATGCACGTCACGCGCTTCGCCGAGGCCCAACCTTATTTCCCGCCGGCGCATTTCGACATGCGCTGCCTGCGGCTGCAGGGGCAGGAGGCCGGACCATCGGAGACGATGTGGCTCGGCGTCTCGCAGATCGAGCCGGGCGGCTACACCTCTTCCAGCGCGTCCCCAGTCGAGAAATTCTACGTCGTCCTCGACGGCGATCTGACCATCGAGACGCCGGACGGCGAGACGAATTTGCACCGCTGGGATTCCTGCCGCATCGCGCCGGGTGAAGCCCGGGCGCTGAAGAACAACAGCGCGAGCCAGGTCACCGTGCTGCTGGCGATGCCGTTGGTGGCGGCGAAATAGTCCCCGCGTTCGAACGCCCGGCCCGGCCGAAGGCAACCGGCTAGCTCAGTGGCTTCATGACGACGTCTCGGAAGTGTTCGCGTTCGGTCATTCGCCCATACCAGCGGTCCAGGTTCGGCAGCCTGGGATGGTCGATGTCCAACATCAGCCAGCGATGGACGGTCGTCGCGACCGGAATATCACCGAACGAGAAATGCTCGCCCGTAATATAGGGGCGATCTGCGAGCCACGCGTCGAGAACCCGGACGCAGTTCAAGGACGATTGCTCTGCCGCGGCGATGATTTCGGAACTGCGCTGCTCCGGAGACGTACGGACAAGTTGAACAAAGAGAGGGCGCAGGCCCGCCCAGAATGTGGTTGCCTGCCAATCCATCCACCTCTCGGCGTCGAAGCGACGCTGAATGTCCGACGGGCAGAGTTCATTATCGGCCGTCTTGTGGGCGAGATAGCGCACGATGGCGTTGGATTCCCACAGCGTGAAGCTGCCATCCTCGATGGTGGGAACGAGTCCGTTCGGATTCATCGCGAGATACTCGGGCGTATCGCTGATCCCGAATCCGCTGCCGGCATCGATCCGCACGTAGTCCAGTCGCAGCTCTCCGCAGCACCAGAGGACCTTCTGGACGTTGATGGAATTCGCGCGTCCCCAGATTTTCAAGGCCGAACCGGTTGTTTCGCGCGCTCGGATTCTGTCGTCACGGCGATGCGGACGTTCTGTCGGCGTCCCGCCATCGTCTTTTCCGCCGCCGGCGAGAGCACGGAGGCCGAATTGGTCCCGCCACTGCTGCTGCAGCCGGGCCGTCGACTGATTGATCTCGTCCACGCCATTCGGCGTTCCGACGATCGATCGTGCGGGCCGGGTCCCTGCCGGACTGTCGATGAGTTCGGTCACGGTCACCGACACCTCGTGAAGGTCGGACACAGCCTCGGCACGAAACGATGTCGATACACGTTGAAGAACGGCTCCCGATAGTCGAGCCATGTCGCCATAGGACTCCTCGCGTTCCTTGTCGACGGGCTCACATGTCGTCGGAGCGTTCGACGTCGGAAGAGAACTCTGCTGCACCAGTACGACGTTCACGCCGAAGGACGAGACCTCGTAGCGGAGGCTGTCGGTCAGGGCCTCCACCGCGAATTTGCCGGCGGCGTGAAGGCCGAGGAACGGATGGGTGATGCGGCCCATGGTCGAGCCGATGTTGATGATCAGTCCCGCGCCGGCGCGCCGCATGCCGGGCAAGACCGCTCGGGCCGTGCGCAGCAGGCCGACGACGTTGGTATCGAGCAGGGCCTGGAATTGCGCGGGCGTGAAGGCTTCGGTAATGCCGGCCGAGGCGATGCCCGCATTGTTGACGAGGACGTCGATTCGCGGCGTTTTGCGCAAGACGGTCTGGACAGCCCGTTCGACCGAGTCGTCATTGGTGACGTCGAGCGATACGACGTCGATGCCTTGCGACCAGAGCGCGTTGGCGCGCTCGCGATTGCGCCCGTGCGGATCACGCATCGACGCAAAGACTCTGTAGCCCGCCCTGGCCGAAGTCTCGGCAATGTCGCGTCCGAGCCCTCTGCTCGCCCCGGTGATCAAGAGAGTCTTGGGCATGCGTCGCTTCTCGTCGGGCGATTGCGACATCATGCCTCAGATCTCTGCCGGCTTTCTTGAAGCCTCATCGCTTGATTGTATTTCCATGCCCGTTCGCGACTCCGCGAGGCGGATCCTCCCGACCGCTGAAGCGTCCGATGCGGCAACGGAGCGCCGACGTCCGGCGATACGTTGCCGAGCATGATCGGAACGCGGATACGCCAACAGTTTGGAAGACCAACTGTCCATCGCGATGGATCCAAGCCGATGCGTCCCGCCTGGAAGCGCATCCCAGGCGACGCAGGCCGGCGCCGTCCGACTGCTCATCATCGCTCCGACGTCGGCCCAAAGACTTTCTTGCAGACGCGCAAGCCGCGATTTCCGGTCAGTGCCCGAGCACTGAGCAGTCTGGCTTGCCGGGCCGCTCAGGATGCGATCGACTTCCGGCACGAGCCAATACTCTTCACGATCGCGAATACGATCGCAAAGATTGCGCGTCAGGAGTTCCGCGCGAGCGGCGTGCCCGAACGTCAGGTGAGCTTCGATCAGCTGGAGAGCGTACCAGAAGTGCTGACCCGGGAACTGGTTTCCTGTGTCGCTCAGCGCGTCCTCGAGCTTGTCGAGGGCTTCGCTGGCGTTGTCGCGCCGGATCGCGAGGATCGCGCTCAACGCGTCCGCCCATCGGCGCCAGCGCATGTGATGACCGCAATGGCGATAGATCTCCTCGATGTAGCGCGCCGCCGCCTGCCAATCCGATCCATCGAGCGCGATCGGACATGCTGCATGCGACAGGACCACGAACAGGCTGGGCACGTGATGACCGGCTTCGGCCACCGCAAGAGCAGCGGTCTTCGCGGCATCGTCAGGACGCCCAGTCCTCCACTCCACGGACGCCAGCCAACCGAGCGACAGGGCGTAATAGTTGAACAGATAGCGCTGCGAATCGCGAACGCCGTCCGACGGGGAATATCGTTGGAGCACATCGCGCAAACGATCCTCGGCGGCGCTGAACGCCCCGATATCGTGCAGGCCGAACGCAATCAGGCTTTCGGCAACCATCGCATCCGGGAGTTGGTCGTTGAGGACCGCGAAATCATAGAATTGAGTCGCGGCATCGATCAGCTGCCGCGGCCGATGAAGAGCCTGGCCGGTCGTCGCCATTCCCCACAGGGCCTGGAGCGCGCCGGGGATGTCGCCGAGCTCCTTGGCCGATTCGTACGCTTGGCCATACAGACGGGATTGTGTGATTGGTTCGCTCTGTAGCAGATGGACGGCCTTGCCGAGGGCGAGCGAAAGATCGAGCCGTCCGCGCGGCTCGCTTTCGGCATCCAGCGCGCGCGCGATCCACGTCTTGAATTCGAACGTCAGGCCGAGACGGGTCAGCGGCGGAAGCGCGGCAAACACGAGTTCACGGGCCAGATCCCGGCCGGGGACTTCAAACGCCCATCGCAGTGCCGAACGCAGATCGTCGAGACCATCGCGGGCGGCTTTGCCCAGCGATCTGTCGCCCGTGCTCAGGTCCAGTAACCGGAATTCCTCACACCGTGCGATGACGTGCCGGGCATGCCGTTCCGACACGTCCGCCATTTCGTCCGCCGCCTGCAGCCGCGCGCCGGCGAAGACTCTCACGGTTTCAAGCATGCGATAGCGTGGCTCGCGTTCGTTGCCGTCGAATACGATCAGCGACTTGTCAACGAGGTTCGCGATCGTCGCGACGATCTCATCCTCCGCTATGCCGTCCCCGCCGGAGATCGCAACTGCGGCATCGATCGCGAAGACGCCGCAGAAGATGGACAAGCGCGTGAACAGTCGGCGTTCGATCGGTGTGAGAAGCTCGTAGCTCCATTCGAAGGCTGCTTCGAGTGTGCGATGGCGGGGCGTTGCCGTGCGCGGGCCGCTTCCGAACAGCCGCAGCCGGCTGTCCAAATGCGAAAGCACGCCGGCGACGCCGAGCGTCGCCACGCGGCTGGCCGCCAACTGGATCGCCAGCGCGATCCCGTCCAGACGCCGGCAGATCTCCGCGAGGTCCGGCGCGGATGCGTCGGTCAGCACGAAATGCGGCGACGCGGCCTGCGCCCGCTCGACGAACAGTTCGATCGCCGAGAAACCGGCGGCTTCCGCGGCGGTGATCCCGAGCGTTTGCACGGGACAGGTAAGACCGTCTAGCCGATGCACCACCTCACCGTCCGCCCGCAGCGGCTCGCGGCTGGTCGCGATAATCTTCACGCGAGGCGCGTTGCGCAGAATCCTTTCCACGATCTCGGCGGCTGCGGCGGCGATGTGCTCGCAATTGTCGAGGACAAGCAGGCGCTGCGTTTCCGACAGATTGCTCAACGCAGACCCCAGCGGGTCTGCGCCGGACCGGTCGGAGCCAAGGGCGACAGCAACGCGGCCAGGTACGAGCGCGGGATCGTAGATAGGTCCGAAGTCCACGAAGCAGACACCGCCCTGCGTCTCCGCCAGGCGCGACACCGACGAGATCGCGGTCGTCGTCTTGCCAATGCCGCCCGGCCCCACGATCGTGACCAGCCTGTGCTGATCGAGCAGGCCGGTGATCAGCTCGATATCTCGCCCTCGGCCGATCACCGGCTTGAGCAGCGCCGGCAGCCGGCCCGGCTCCGAGTTGTCCGTGGCCCGATCGAATTCAACGGGCTCGCCCGGGCCCGGCCAGCGCCGCACGTCCACCGCGCCGGAGAACGCGTAGCCGCGATTGAGGCTGTTGACGATGTAGTCGGCTCCGGCGGGCGTCCTGCCGAGCACCTTGCGGAGCATGGTGACGGTGACGCGGATCGTCACGTCCTCCACCCACTCGCGGCGCCATACCGTCGCGGCGAGCTCTGCCTTGGAAAGGATCTGACCCGGCCGCTCGGCGAGTGCGATCAACAGATCGAGGGCCTTATCGCCGATCGAAACGATCTTGCCGTCGCGCTTGAGTTGACGTGCACCCGGAAACAACAGGAACGTGTCGAACGCCAGTCGTACCGCGGTCTCGTTTTGGGACTTTGTCACGCAGCTCCTCGGCATCGGCTTGCGCAATTCTTACGATTGCGCCCGTGAACGGAGACTACCCTCTATCATCATCGGAACGCGACGAGTTCCCGTCTGCGACGCCGACATTGGCTCGGCGCTTCGGCTTGACGAGGTTCTCAATGCCGCTCGTTTCGAAAATCACCCATGCGCCGACCCGCTCCGCGCGACTCTCATCGAGCGGAAGTGGGCAGCTTCACTAAGGTTCGGCCGCGGCGGAGAATTGTTACGTCGAGGCGCCGCGACGGCTTGGCAGCGAGGCCGCCAGAAGAACAAGCGAAGCCGCCAGAAGTACTACGTCCTTGAGAAGAAATTGGCCCGGAAGCGCCGAAATCGCGGGAAAACCGCCGGCGGTCGGTTCGAACACGCCGGGCGTCGACAGCATGAAAGTGATCGTCACGAGATATGTCGCAATCGACATTGCGGCGCCGACCGCCGAGAAGATCGCAACAAAGGCGCCGATCGCCAGCGCTGCGGCCGTCCCGAGCTCCAGCAGGCCGATGATATAACTGGCGCCCTGGATCCCGAAGATGGTGTGAAGCCAGGCCAATATCGGACTGTGAGCGATGAAGGGCGCGATCCCGTTGGCTTCGTAGGATGTGAATTTCATTGCTCCGAACCACAGGAACACGATCACCAGAGCCCATCGCAACAAGGCCAGGTTCGATGCGTTCGCCGAGGAGTGTTCTGCGACCGAAAATCCCGGGGTGTCGTGTGACATTGACATGGTCGTTCCTTGGAAGCTGCGGCGGCGCAAAGCCCGGCCAGAACACGCCGAGCGGCGGCTCTGTGGCGTCAGGCCGGGGAGCGGAAGGCGGCGTCGATCTCCGGATGCGCGAGATGCGCGACGGCGTTGACCAGCGTCTTCGCAGATACGGCCAGGGCGATCGCCACCGCCGCACGACGTTCGTAACCGACCGACTTGAGCGCGAGAACGTGATGATCGGACACCTGTGTTCGTCCCGACGCGACGGCAGTCGCGAAGTCGCGGACCGCCTCGAGCTTCGAATCGCTCAGCGGCGTGCCGGTTCGCAAGGCTTCGACGATCTCTTTCGACGCGCCGAGTTTCTCTGCCAGCGTTGCATGCACGGCGACGCCATAGTCGGCGGCGTTGGCGCGGCTCGCGGCGACCATTGCCACCTGCTGAGCCACGGGCTCGAGCGACGTTTCCGCGAGCGACTTCAGGACATACAGATAGGCATCGAGCGCGCGG
>NZ_BADD01000655.1 GCF_000333455.1 Rhodopseudomonas sp. B29 | reverse complement strand
CGACTGATGCTCGGTGAAGCCGCCGACGACGCGCACCCACTGCGGCGGCGGCGTGATCGCGACCTGGCGCTTCAACATGTTCATGGCGTCGGCCAGCGAGCGCACGCCGTCCCAGCGCAGCTCCATGTTGAAGTTGAGCCCGCCGCGGATGATGTGGAGGTGATTGTCGATCAGACCCGGCAGCACCCGGCGACCCTTGACGTCGATCAGCTGCGTCCTCGGCCCAGCGAGCGCCATCACGTCGCGCTCCTCGCCCACCGAGACGAAGCGGCCATCCGCAATCGCCACCGCGCTCGCGGTGGGATTGCTCGGATCGAGCGTGGTGAACAGGCCGCGATGCAGGATAACGTCTGGCGCCTTGGTCATGAATGCTTCTCCGGAGATTTGCTATCGGTCTCGGTCGCGGCCGTTGCGTCGTGCCGCCCCGGCAACATGCCGAACACGTGCGGCGCAGCTTTCGCTTGTCGCCAAGCCGCGCTCAGGCTGTGGCCGGCGATCACCTGCTTGGCGACGGGCACGATCTGCTCGCCGACCAGAATGCCAAGCAGCCCGACCAGCGCCACCAGAGGTGGCGCCGGCGAGCGGACGTTGAGCAGGCTGTAGATGACGCCGACCAGAAGGCCGACGGCGAGCGACAGCAGATAGACTTTCATCGCGCGCTCCGCGCCGGACTACGCGGCCTTGGTACCACCCTCAGAGGCGTGCTCGCCGAGCGCCCACTTCGAGAAGCGAACCTGGATGCCGTAAGGCGAATGCGCCCGCAGGATGTCCATCATGCCTTCATAAGTCTCCGAGCGCGCCCAGTCCTGCTGCAGCTCGAAGGCGTATTGGCACGAGGTGATCGGCACCGCGCCGGCCTGGATGGCGCGCTCCATCGCACGGTTGTGTGCCTCGACCGACAGGTCGCCGCAGGCGTCGGCGGGGATGTAAACCTCGTAACCTTCGCGCAGCATGTCGAGGGTCGGGAACATCACGCAGGCCTCGGTCCACAGACCGGCGACGACGAACTTCTTGCGGCCGGTGGCCGCCACCGCCTTGCGGAAGTTCGGGTCGAGCCACGAGTTCATCGAGGTACGGTCGATGATGTCGTGGTTCGGAAACAGGTCGGTGACCTCCGGCATGAACGGGCCGGAGAACGAATCCTTGGCCACGGTCGAGATCACCGTTGGAATCTTGAACAGCTTCGCCGCTTTGGCGAGGATCTGGATGTTGTTGAACACGACGAGGCGGTCGTGCGACTGCACGCCCTGATACATCGCCGGCTGATAATCGATCAGCGCGATGGCGCTGTTCTCGGGGGTGAGCATTTCGAGTTTCGACATTAAAGACCTCCAGGTGGGCGTGCGCAGGCTCGCTGAGCTTGCACGATGATGCCGGGTGGCGACCGCGCTGGCTTGGACAAAGCCGATGCCGATTGCACGAACCTGCTCCCCATTCCCGAAGCACGGCCCAGAGGCACACGCGGCGCGGTGCACCGGGGACACTTGCAACCTTTCGAGTTCGGGAAACATCCGGCGAAGCAAACGTCCAAACCACAGCACGCCGCTGCAATCTCCGCCCGTCGTCGTCCTGATAGGGTCGATGAGGTCGCATTGGCGACCGCGCCGTCGCGCATATCGCCAGAGGAACTCATGACCGACACCACGCGAAACGGCAGTATCCGCGCCAACGGCATCCGACAGTTCTATCGCGAGGCCGGCGACGGGGCGCCGGTGATCTTGCTACACGGCTTTCCCGAAACCAGCTACGCGTGGCGCTTTCAGATTTCCGCGCTGGCCAAGCACTACCGAGTCGTCGTCCCCGATCTGCGCGGCTATGGCGAAACCGACAAGCCGTTTGAAGGCTACGACAAGCGGACAATGGCCAACGACGTCGTTGCACTCGCGCAGGCACTCGGGATCGAACGCTTCGCGCTGGTAGGCCATGATCGCGGCGCTCGCGTTGCGACGCGGCTGACCAAGGATCATCCCGATCTGGTCGATCGCCTGGTGGTGATGGACAACGTGCCGACCCGCATCGTCGCGCGGGACATGAACGCCCGCATCGCGCGCGAATACTGGTTCTTCCTGTTTCATCAGGTCGCCGATCTGCCAGAGGCGCTGATCGCCGGCCGCGAAGAGATCTGGCTGCGTCACTTCTTCACCGATTGGTGCCACAACCCGCACAGTATCGGTGAGGACGCGATCGCAGCTTACGTGAAGGCGTTCACGTCGGAAGGCGGCGTACGCGGCGCCTTGTCGGACTATCGCGCGGGCGCCGAGGACATCGCGCAGGACCTCGCCGACGCCGACATCAAGATCACCTGCCCGACGCTGTCGCTCTGGGGCGCTGATTTCGGCGCGGTCGGCAAGCTGTTCGACATGGAAGCGGTGTGGCGCGAGATGGCGGACGACCTGCGCGTCGCCGCGATCCCGCAATGCGGCCACCTGCCCCATGAAGAACAACCCGAGATCGTCACCAATCTGCTGCTCGAGTTCCTCGACGGCTGGCGCGGAACCGAGAAGCCGTGATCGACACGTCCAACCTGCGGCCAAATCGGACAAGAGTCGTGCTGGCTGAGCCTCGATAGTCGACTTCGATTGGCAATGGAGCCGGGATGCGCGCGCTGAAGATCAATGGACAGGACTACAAGGTCGACGCACCTGACGATATGCCGCTGTTGTGGGTGCTGCGCGATCTCGTCGGGCTGCGTGGCACAAAGTTCGGCTGCGGCATCGCGCAATGCGGCGCCTGCACAGTTCACCTCGATGGTGAGCCGGTGCGCTCCTGCGTGCTGCCGGTCGGTCGCGTCGGCGATCGCGCCATCACCACCATCGAAGGCGTCGGACAGACCGAGCACGGCCGCAAGATCCAAAAGGCCTGGCTCGACCTCGAAGTCGTGCAATGCGGCTATTGCCAGTCGGGCCAGATCATGAGCGCCGCGGCACTGCTCGGCCGCATCCCCAACCCCGACGATGCAGCGATCGATACGGCGATGGCCGGAAATATCTGCCGCTGCGCCACCTATGTGCGTATCCGCGCTGCCATCAAGGCCGCGGCAACATGATGAAGCACCGTCCTCAGAAAGCTGCGGTGCTCGGCTTATCGCGCCGCTCGTTTCTCGCCGGAGCGCTGGTGATCGCGTTCGCGCGGCCCGGCAAGGCACAAGCGCCCGCTGGTTCGATCGCCGCTCCCGCAGCTCGGCTCGGCGGCTTCGTCCGCATTGCCGCGACTGGTGAGATCACCCTGGTGATGCCCAGCGTCGAGATGGGCCAAGGCATCTACACAGCCGAAGCGGCGTTACTCGCCGAGGAGCTCGACGTCCGGCTCGATCAGATCATTGCGGTGGCGGCGCCACCCGACGCGGCGCTTTACGCCCAGCCCCTGTTCAAGGCGCAGCTCACCGGTGGCTCGACCTCGATCCGCGGCTTCTGGACGCCGCTGCGCCAAGCCGGCGCCGCCGCACGCGCGATGCTGATCGAGGCTGCTGCGCGGCGCTGGACTGTCGATGCGCGGGAGTGCGTAACAAACGACGGCGTCATCTCGCATCGCCCGAGCGGTCGGTCCCTGCCCTATGCCGAAGTGGCCGCCGAAGCCGCAGCATTGCCGATGCCGACGCAGCCGACGCTCAAGAGGGCGACCGACTACAAGCTGATCGGCAGGAGCCTCAAACGAATCGACACGCCCGGCAAGGTCGATGGCAGCGCGCGCTTCGGCATCGATGTCGATGTACCCGGCATGAAGACGGCGGTGTTGGCGATCTGTCCGGTGTCAGGTGGCAAGCTCAAATCGCTCGACGATCGTCAGGCGCGAAAGCTGCCGGGTGTGATCGACGTGCTGCGCATCGACGACGCCGTCGCGGTGGTCGGCGAGCATTACTGGGCCGCCAAGACTGGGCGCGACGCGCTGGAGATCGACTGGGACTTCGGCCCGAATGCCGGCCTGTCGTCCGACAGTTTGCGGCAGGATCTGTTGACCGCGGCGCGCAACGGCACGCCGATCGAGGCACTGAAGCGCGGCGATCCCGACGGCGCGATGGCGAGCGCCAAGCGCCGCATCGATGCCGAGTACGAGATGCCGTTTCTGGCGCATGCCACCATGGAGCCGATCAACACCACGGTGCATGTGCGGCCGGACGGCTGCGACATCTGGGTCGGCACCCAGACGCCAGTGGTCGCTCAGCATCATGCGGCGCAGATCACGGGCCTGCCGCTCGACAGGGTCGCGGTCCACAATCAGCTGATCGGCGGCGGCTTCGGCCGGCGGCTGCAGGACGACACCATCGTCCAAGCCGTGCGCTTCGCCAAGCAGGTGCCCTATCCGCTCAAGGTGATCTGGACGCGCGAGCAGGACATCGGTCACGATCGCTTCCGTCCTTGCTACCACGACCGTCTCAGCGCCGCCCTCGACGATGCCGGCATGCCGATCGCGTGGACGCATCGCACCACGTCAGGCACCGTGCGCAAGGACTTCGACGAGCACGGCTGGCCGCAAGGCAAGCTCGACAAGGATGCGGTGGACGGCGCTTGGGACAGTCCCTATGCGCCGCCGAACATGCGGATCGATTGGGTCCGCCACGATCCGCCGATCGGTCTGAACTGGTGGCGCGGCGTCGGACCGACCCACAACGTGTTCGTAGTCGAGAGCTTCGTCGACGAACTCGCTCACAGCGCCGGCCGCGATCCGATCGCCTATCGCCGTTCGTTGCTATCCGCATCGAATCCGCGCGCCAGGCACGTACTCGACGTCGTGGAGCAGGCCTCGAACTGGAGCGCACCGTCCGGCGCGCGGATCGGCCGCGGCGTATCGCTGCATCAGAACTTCGGCACCTTCGCTGCATTGATGGTGGAAGTATCTGTCGCGCCATCGGGCGAGA
>NZ_BADD01000656.1 GCF_000333455.1 Rhodopseudomonas sp. B29 | reverse complement strand
ATCAGATCGTGCCGATTGACGATTCCGCCAAGTTTTCGATCAAGCTGCTCAAGAACGGCAAGCTCAAGACCTATCCGGGTTTCCCGCACGGCATGCTGACCACGCATCCCGACGTGCTCAACGCCGACCTGCTGGCGTTCGTGAAGGAGTAACTGCGTTCAAGCCGTCTAAAGGCCCGGCCAGGCGTTTGCCCGGCCGGGCCTTTTTTGTCTGGACGTTGATCACCAGCCGTATTGCAGCTGCGCGCCGAGATAATCGCTGCTGCGGCCGCCGGCACGCAGGATGGTGTCACCGACCTCGAAGTGCACCGCCTCGATGGCGCCGGACAGATGCGCATCGAACGCGTAGTCGAGGCGGAGCTGCTGATAGGAGCCGGTCCAGGCGCTGCCGACACCCGCAGTCCCAGCCACCGCAACATTGGGCTGGACATAGATCGCATCCTGCGTGGTCGCGCGCCATTGCAGGCCGACGGCCGCCATCAGCTTCAGTCGGGCTGCCGGGCTGAGCGTGATCGAAGGCTTGAGATGCACGAGATTGGCGTAACCCGTATAGCCGGCCAAGGTGAAGTAATAGCCGTTCGGGAACAGCGGATTGAAGGTGCCGAGCACCCCGTCGCCGCGGTGCTCGTCGCCAGAGGCGGCGTCGAATTGCAGGCCGAGCCGCGGCTGCCAGGCGGTCGTCAGCGTGTAGCCAGCGCGCGCGCCGACCGCCCAGGCCCGCGCCGTCGAAGCCCCGACCTCGCCGGCCTGGCCCATGGCTTCGAGATCCCAGTCGAACTGCAGCGCCTTGCCGGCGAAGCGGATGTCGAGGACGTGGCGCTGCTCGTTGCCGCGGGCGTCCAGATAGGTCGCGCCCCGCCGCTCATAGAGTGAATAATAGCCCGACAGCTCGTTATTCCCGAGCACCTTGCGTTCGATGCGCAGCGTCGAGAACCGGAAATTGTCGTTGGAGATGTCGTCGAACGGCCGATTGTCGAAGTACTGCACCGGCCGGCTGACGAAGCCGATGAAACGCCACGCCCCCGACTCCCAATCGCCCCAGATCGCATCGAACGACTGCCGCACGTTGGGGCCGTCGCGCGACGAGACGAAGCGCTGCAGGTCGAACAGGAAGTCCTGCCGGCCGACACGCGCCTTCAGCGTCCCGTCGGCGAACGTCTTGGTGTACTCGAGAAACGCCAGCCGCAGATCGGCGCGGTCCTGATCCACCGGGGTGATGACGTTCTTGTCGAAGGCGCGGTCGTCCTCGAGCTGGACAAAGGCCCGCCAATTTTCGTCGAAATGGACGTCGGCATGGACCTGCAGACGCTGGATGAAGTAGCTGTCGGAGCGCGTGCCGGCGGTGCCGAAGGCTGCCGCGTCATTGCTCTCGTAGCGTTGGCGGAAGGTGGCGCCGAGCGAGACGTAGCTTTTGGGATCGCTGGCCCACAGCGGAATGTATTTCAGCGAATCGAACGGCTCGGTGCGCAGCCGCGGATCAGCCAGCACCGACCAGTCCTCGGCCCAACGATTGGACTGGATCGCGGGTCGCTGCGCCGGCGCGGCATCGTCCGCGACAGCAAGGCTCGGCGCGGCGATCGCCGCCGCTGCGAGCAGCGGCGATGCGATCTTCAGCGCCTTCACCCCGATCCTGTGCCTCACCGCGGCTCCTTGCTGCGCCGGTTACTTTGCCGCGTGCTTGTCGGCGACGCTATGGATTTCCGCCACATACCCGCCGGGGAACTGCACCATCGCGGCGCTGCGGTCCTCGTACTTGTACGGCTCGACCAGCACCGTCACGCCGGCTGCCTTCGCCTTATCCAACGTGGCGTTCAGATCGGCAACCATGTAGCCGGTGGTCTCACGGCCATACGGATAAGGCAGATGGCCGTCGCTGACCAGCACCACCATCTTGCCGAAAGCGGATTCGATGCGAATGCGCTTGATGGTGCTGTCCGGCTTCCCGATCTCCGCCCCGGACACTTTCGCCTCCGAGACGATCTTGCCGTGCGAGAACTTCAGAAAGCTCCGCACGAAGGCGTCGGCGCGGTCGGCGGGCACATAGACGCGGTTCTCCGGAATGGTCTCGAATGCTGCGTAGTCCGGCTTCGTCGTATGCCAATAGAGCTGCATGTTGACGCCGCCCGGCCACTGCACCACGACGTCACGCCCGATCGGATCCGGGAACGTCGAAACTACGACAGAGGCCCCGGCAGCTCGAGCCTGCTTCACGGCAGCGTCGATATCGCTGACGAGATAACCGTTACGCTCGGCGCCGAACGGATACGGGATCGGGGTCTTGAAGCCGAACAGCGAAACCGTTCCGGCTGGCGTCTGCAGCAGCTGCGACGTCGTGCTGCTCGGCGTCGGCGTCACCGTTGCGACGACCTGCTTGGTGGTCTTGCCGCCGAAGGTGGCGAGAAAGCTCGACACGAACTTGTCGACGTCCTCGGGCGCCACATAGACGTGCGTGGTGTCGTATTGCGGCGCGACCGCGACGCTGTGCGCCGCAGGGTTCACCTGTTTGGCAGTTGCCGGCGACATCGCCGGCGCAACCGTCAGCGCTGCCAGCAATAGCCCGAACGCTTTTAACGACCATCTCATCATAACTCTCCTCGTCTCTTCGGTCAGGCCGGCGTCACACTGCCCAGCAGGCGCAGCCGAGTGCGCCCCAGAAACCCTTGAGGTCCGCGATCGGCAGCTTGCTCGACCACGCAGTGGCGTGATCGTGTCCGTGGACGTTGCAGGCATTAGCGCAGCCGCAGCCCTGCATCGCATTCGCGGTGACCTTCGCGGCCGAGGCATCGTCGGCCCAAGCGGCGTAGCCGCCAAAGCGGCGCACCGGCGACCAATCCGGCATCGCCGGCGGCGGCGCGCCGGCATCGAACCGCGCCAGCTCGCCGGCCGCATAGACCACCTTGCCGCCCACCATGGTGAGCAGCGAGGTCGTGTCGGCTATCTCTGCCTCGGCGCAGGCGAAGTAATCGCGGTCCGGCACCACCACGTCGGCGAGCTGGCCGACCGCGATGCGCCCCTTGTTGCCCTCCTCGTTGGAGAACCAGGTGACGTTCTCGGTCCACATCCGCAGCGCGGTCTCGCGGTCGAGGCAGTTACGCTGCGGCGTCAGGCGCATGCCGCCGACGGTGCGGCCGGTCACCAGCCAGGACAGTGACACCCACGGGTTGTACGACGCGACGCGCGTCGCGTCGGTTCCGGCCGAAACCTTAACGCCCTTGTCGAGGATCTTCTTCACCGGCGGCGTCGCCTCGGCGGCGCCGATGCCGTAGCGCTCGACGAAGTATTCACCCTGATAGGCCATGCGGTGCTGCACGGCGATGCCGCCGCCGAGCGCGGCGATACGATCGATCGACTGATCCGAGATGGTTTCGGCGTGATCGAAAAACCAGTGCAGGCCTTCCAGCGGCGTATCCTGATTCACCTTCTCGAACACGTCGAGCGCACGCGAGATGGTCTCGTCATAGGTGGCGTGCAGCCGCCACGGCCATTTGTTCTGCACCAGGATGCGGACGACGTCCTCGAGCTCGCCTTCCATCTCCGGCGGCATGTCGGGCCGCGGCACGCGGAAGTCCTCGAAATCCGCGGCGGAGAACACCAGCATTTCGCCGGCACCGTTGTGGCGGAAGTAGTCGTTGCCCTGCTTGTATTTGGACGTCTTGGTCCAGTTGAGGAAGTCGTCCTTCTCGCCCTTCGGCTTTTGGGTGAACAGATTATAGGCGAGCCGTATCGTCAGCTGACCCTCTTCGTCCAGCTTCTGGATGACCGCGTAGTCCTCCGGATAGTTCTGGAAGCCGCCGCCCGCGTCGATCGCGCCGGTGACGCCGAGCCGGTTGAGCTCGCGCATGAAATGCCGGGTCGAGTTGACCTGATAGTCGAACGGCAGCTTAGGCCCCTTGGCCAGCGTCGCGTAGAGAATGGCCGCATTCGGTTTGGCGAGCAGCAGGCCTGTCGGGTTGCCCTGCGCGTCGCGAATGATCTCGCCGCCGGGCGGCTCGGGCGTATCCTTGGTGTAGCCGACAGCGCGTAGGGCAGCGCCGTTGAGCAACGCGCGGTCATACAGATGCAGCAGAAACACCGGCGTGTCCGGGCGCACCGCG
>NZ_BADD01000657.1 GCF_000333455.1 Rhodopseudomonas sp. B29 | reverse complement strand
ATCTGCGCCACCGCGTCGCCCTCCGCCGGATCGTAGACGGTCCAGCAGATTCCGCATTCGAGCCGCGTCGCGTCGGCGACGTCCTCGCGCACTCCGAAATTTTCGAAAGCGCTCATTTGAAGTACGCCTCGATGATTTCCTGCAGCCGCTCGGCGGAGTCCTCGAAATCCTCGTCCGCGGCGAGCGCGACGGTGGGCACGCCGCCGACTTCGAGCGTATCGAGGATGATCGTGTCCATGGCGTTGAAGAACTGCACCGACCAGACATTGCGGATGCCGGTGGAGAGGACACGGCAAGTGCCGTAGCCGCGCGACACCAGCTGGATCGGTCCGTTGCGGATCGTGTCCTGCATGAAGCTCATATCCACGGGACTCATCGGCAGCAGCGTGAAGTTGATGATCTGCGAACGCGTGCCGGGACGCCAGGCCTGCGCGCGCTCGCGGATCTCCGCGAGCACGGGCAGCACGTTCATGGCGCCCTCCGGCGCTGCTCCGATTTCGAAATCGGCGGCGGTCAGATCGGCTGCGGCGCGTTTGACGATTTCCGGAATGGCACCGATCTCAAGATAATCGTGACTGGCGTCGGTCTCGAGCCGGACGCGCCAGATTCCCGCCAGTACCGATTCCTGAATCTGCGCCAGCGAGCCATCCGGCAGCGCGACGACGCCGCTGACTTCGCCTTCGCCCAGCACGTCGGCGATCAACTTGCTTTCGAGCTCGTTCAGCCCCGTCAACCGGAACAGCTGCGTCGGCGCGTCTGCCTTTTGACTCCCGGTCGCCTCCGCTATCTTCGACAACAACGCGACCGCATTCGGGCACATCCTGGCAAGCTCAGCGCTGTCCAGCGTCGCCAGCTTGGCGAGCGCACCGGCGGCCGTCAGACTACCCTTGGACGCGTTGAGACTCTCCTCTCCGATCGGAAACACGCTGACCGGTTGTTCGGCGCCTTCCGGCGCATCCCAGAACCCGACCTTCATAGCCCGGCTCCCTGCACGCGATGCTGCGGCACGATGGTGAGAGCGACCGCGGCGCTTTGCCCGCGCGGCCGATCGATCAACTTGGTGATGCGATCGACATAGACCGACCAGTCCTGGATCTTGGCGATCAGGCCGAGCGTCTCGCCTTTGGCGACGAAAATCAGCGTCGGCTGCACGCGCACGCCGAAGCGCTCACCGAGCGCGGTCTCGTCGCTGCGCGCGATGACCGCGCCGCGTAGTCGACCCTGGAGAGCCTCGATCAGTTCGGGGAGAACCACGGCGACATCGATCGCCTCTGGGAAACGAACGGGATCGCCGGCCGATAGCAGCACCGCGATCGCGCCGTCGGCGTCGGCCGCGCTCAGAAAGTCGTCGACCGTTGCGACATCCACTTCGGGCAGGCCGCGCCGCGCCGGACCCTGCTTTCCCGCCTGGACTTCCATCAGACCTCCCTGGAAATCTTATTATGTAACCTGTGATAGGATTAGCAAGCTACGTGCCACTCCGTAGCCTTTCATCCACCTCGCCATCTGATTGATTAGACAGCGGTATTTTTGCAAATCGGGATAACGCCCACCCACATGGAAAGATAGTTTCCATTTTGGCCGTCAGCGGTATTTGCATATGGAAAGCTGACTTGCAGCCAAGCCGCTGCGCGCCAGCTTCAGTTCGGCACACGGGCAGATGCTGTTTGCGAGGTTATTCGGCCCGCAGATGTTCGGGCAGCTGCGGCTCACGGTCGATCAGGTCGGCGAAGAAGCGATCGCAGTCCTGGCCGTCGAGCGCGGCACTCAACCCCTCGATCGCATCCGCGATCAGGCGCGCCTCGTCGTCGTCGAGCAGCCGGATCGCGGTGTCGATGTAGACCAGGACCTTGGTGCCGACGGGCGGATTGGAGAGCAGCAGCACTGAGACGCGACGCTGCTCGCCGCGATAGCTGCACAGCGCCGACATCCCGTCGGTCTCGACAATCGTCATGGGCAGGCCGAGACACATGGGCTGGTTCTCCGGCGAAACGGCGGTCAGACCGGCCGTGTTTCGTAGCTCTGATGATCGATGTCGTTGGCGAGCAGCCGCTCGGTCGCAGCGAGCGGCGCGCTGCGCGGAACAACTCCGACTCCCCACTCGGCCAGAATCTCGCAGGCGAGATCGATCGCCGGCGCGATCTGGTCGCGCACCGGCGGCGTCAACGGCCCGCCCCAGTCCTCGAGATCGAGCGGCTGGCAGCCGATCAACACCAGATGTTTCGGGCAGCGGCCGAGTAGGTCGGCAGCGCTGATCACTTCCTGAAAGCCTGTCTGGTGCAGACTCATCTTCTTGGCACCAGTGAAGCGCGGCACCTCGTCGTCGCGCACCAGCTTCAGTTGGCCGGGTTCGAGGCCGTAGTCGATGGCGTCGAACACGATCAGGCGGTCTGCCTCTTCGAGATAGTTGACGAGGTAGAGGCCCTGGGTGCCGCCGTCGAGGATCGTGACGTTGTCCGGCACGGCGAAGCGGCGGTGGAATTCCTCCACCGCGCGCACGCCGAAGCCTTCGTCGGCCCACAGGATGTTTCCGATGCCGAGGATCAGGATGCGGAGAGGTTGCGATATCGCCGAATGCTCGGTCATGTCGTAAGTGTCCTCGACGAAGGCTGTCGTAGCGGAGCTCTGTTCACCCTCCCCTTGAGGGGGAGGGTCGGCACGCAGGCCGCGCAGCGGGCTGCGTGACGGGGTGGGGTGAGCCGCGGGCACGGCGGATGAACTCTTCGCCACCCCGCCCCGCTCGCTGCGCGAGCGACCCTCCCCCTCCAGGGGAGGGTGAAGTACCCACAACTTATGGCACCGCGTGACCGCAATTCTCTGCTCAATCCGGCAGATCGTCGCGGAACAGGCGTTCGCCGGAGACGATCGAGGAGATCATGCTCTGGCGGCTGAGGATGTCCTCGCGCACGGCGGCGTAGATGTGAACGATGACGAACACCACGATCGCCCACATCCCGAGATGATGCAGCGTGTGCAGGGTCTGGCTGGTGAAGATCGAGAACATGAAGCCGAACAGCGTGTACTGCCAGCTGTCGATGCCCTGGCCTTCCGAATACAGCGCCATGCCGCTGACCATCATCAGCACCAGGAACACCATGAAGGAGAACATCGCCATGTGCGCCAGGGGGTTGTGACCGATGTATTTCTTCGGATCCCTGACCAGGAACGCGTACCATTTGAACTCGTACAGCATCCCCCACCACCAGGTCTTGTTGGCGATCGGCAGCAAGAAGAGTTGCCGGGAATATTTGTTACCGACGAACGCCCAGTACACTCGCATCAGGAAGAAAACGATCAAGAGCTGCCCGGCGGCGAAATGCACGAAGCGGATATAGCCCATCTGGAAATTGGCGGAGGCCTCGCCGGGCACCGAGGGAGGCGGCGAGCCGATGAAGTAACCGGTGACACACAGCGCCAGGATCAACAACGCGTTGACCCAGTGCCACAGCCGCACCGGCGCCTCGTAAACATAGACGGTCTGTAGCGAGCGCGCGCGTTCGCCGGCCGAATCGAGCGCGCCCTGAACCCGAGCGATTTCCGTGGTCATCGTCTCCTCCTCCGGCTGGCGCTCAGCGCACGGTGACCTTGCTCAACTCGCGGCCGTCCTCGCTCATAACGTGCGTCGAGCACGCCAGGCAGGGATCGAACGAGTGGATGGTGCGCAGGATTTCCAGCGGCTGCTCGGGATTGGCCATCGGGGTGTTCATCAGCGACGCTTCGAACGCGCCGATGTTGCCCTTCGGATCCCGCGGTGAGCCGTTCCAGGTGGTCGGCACCACGCACTGGTAGTTGTCGATCTTGGTGTCCTTGATCTTGATCCAGTGCGCGAGCGCGCCGCGCGGCGCCTCGGTGAAGCCGACGCCCTTGGCCTCCTTCGGCCAGCTCTCCGGCTTCCATTTGTCAACATTGGCGGTGGAGCTGTCGCCGGCCTTGATGTTGGCGACGAGCTTGTCAAAGAAGTAACGCATCTGCCGCCCCGCCCAGACCGATTCGAGCGAGCGCGCCGCAGTGCGGCCGAGCGTCGAGAACAGCGCCTCAGTGGGCAGGTTGAGGTCGCGCAGGAATTTGTCGACCGGATCCTTGAATTCGGACTTGTTCTGCGCGTAGCCGACGACCCAGCGTGCCAGCGGACCGACCTCCATGGCGTGGCCCTTCCAGCGCGGCGCCTTGATCCAGGAATACTTGCCACCCTCGTCGAGCTGCTCGATCGCCGTCTTGGTGCCCTTGGCATTCGGCCCCAGCACGTAGTTCGGCTCGGTGATGCCGTCCCAGGGGTGAAGGCCCTTGGTCTCGTCGGGATATTTGTACCAGGAGTGGACCACGAACTCCTGGATCTCCTCGGGATTGGTGTGATCGACCGGAAACACCTCGGACAGATTGCCATTGATGATGGCGCCGCGCGGCAGCTTCAGGCTCTTGGTCGAGTAGTCGTTGGCGTGCTCGGGCACGTCGCCATATGCCAGCACGCTCTTGCCGGACAGGCCGCCGCCGTACAGCCAATCCTTGTAGAACGAGCCGATCGTCGCGACGTCGGGCAGATAGACCTGCTCGTTGAAGACGATCAGCTGATCGATGATCGAAGAGATCAGGTTCAGCCGTTCCATGTTGATGGCGCCGACGGCACCGGTGCCGTCGACGTTGATCGGACACGGCACACCGCCGACCAGCCAGTTCGGGTGCGGGTTCTTGCCGCCGAAGATGGTGTGGATCTTGACGATCTCCTTCTGGAAATCGAGCGCTTCCAGATAATGCGCCACCGCCATCAGATTGGCTTCGGGCGGCAGCCTGTAGGCCTTGCTGCCCCAATAGCCGTTCTTGAACGGACCGAGTTGCCCGGACTCGACGAATTTCTTCAGCCGGGTCTGCAGGTCCTTGAAGTAACCCGGTGACGACAGCGGCCAGCTCGAGATCGACTGCGCCAGCGTCGAGGTCGCGCGCGGATCGGCCGACAGCGCGGAGACGACGTCGACCCAGTCGAGCGCATGCAGATGATAGAAATGCACGACGTGGTCATGCACCTGCAGCGCGAGCTGCATCAGGTTGCGGATCGAATTGGCGTTCTCCGGGATGGTGATCCCGAGCGCGTTTTCGACCGCGCGCACCGAGGTCAGCGCGTGCGTGCCGGTGCAGACGCCGCAGATCCGCTCGGTGAACGCCCAGGCGTCGCGCGGATCACGGTTCTTCAGGATCACTTCGATGCCGCGCCACATCGTGCCGGTGGACACCGCGTTGCGGATGACGTTGTCGGAGTCGACATTGACCTCGACCCGCATATGTCCCTCGATGCGGGTGACCGGATCGACGACGATGCGCTTGCCGGAGTTGTCGAGATTGAAGCCGTTGGGAGTCTGGATACCCATGATTGTCCTGCCCTGAAATTTCTTATTGATCAGCTGCGGTGCTCGGCGTCATCGCGCTTGCTCGCGAGCCGCTTGACCGCGGTCACGGCCGCATGCGCGGCAATCGCGGCGCCGACGGCGCCAGCCGCCACCATGCCGACTTGATCGGCGTTCTTCTCGATCCCGAACTGATTGATGGTAGTGAGACGATCGTAGAACGAGCCCTTGTCCCAGAAGCCGTCTTCCGAGCAACCGATGCAGCCGTGGCCGGATTGGATCGGGAACGACACGCCACCGTTCCACCGCACGGTCGAACAGGCGTTGTAGGTGGTCGGCCCCTTGCAGCCCATCTTGTACAGGCAGTAGCCTTTTCGCGCGGCGTCATCGTCCCACTCTTCGACGAACTGACCGGCATCGAAATGCGGCCGGCGATAGCATTTGTCGTGGATTCGCTGCGAGTAGAACATCTTCGGCCGCCCCTGGCGGTCGAGTTCGGGCAGCCGGCCGAACGTGGTGATGAAGGTGACGACACCGGTCATCACTTCGGCGATCGGCGGACAGCCCGGTACCTTGATGATCGGCTTGTTGGTGATGACCTTGTCGATCGGGGTGGCCTGCGTCGGATTGGGCTTGGCGGCCTGCACGCAGCCCCAGGACGCGCAGGCGCCCCAGGCGATAATGGCGGAGGCGTCCTCGGCCATCATCTTCAACTTCTCGACGAACGGCTTGCCGCCGTCGATGCAGAACATGCCGCCTTCGTTGAGCGGCGGATTTCCTTCCACCGCGAGGATGTACTGGCCTTTGTACTTGGCCCGCGTCTCGTCGAGAATAGCCTCGGCCTGATGACCGGCGGCGGCCATGATGGTGTCGTCGTAATCCAGCGAGATCATCGACAAGACCGCATCCTTCACCAGCGGATGCGCGGAACGGATGAAGCTCTCGGAGCAGCAGGTGCATTCGAGCCCATGCATCCAGATCACCGGCACGCGCGGCTTGGTCTCGAGCGCGTTGGCGATGCGGCTCGCCGCCAGAGGACCGAGGCCGAGGCTGGTGGCGGTGAGGCTGCAGAACTTGTGAAAGCTCCGGCGCGTGATGCCTTGCCGCCTGATCACGCTGTAAAACGTCTCGGTCGCCGCGCCCATGAATCCTCCCGACTGATGCTTTGGCTTTTGACTAATTCCAAAGACAGCAAGAAGCAGGCCAACAGCCGGAAGGGCCGCGAATTAGTTAGATTCTATGGATTTGCGCATTGGAATTGCTCTCACACCCAAGTTGCAAGACATCCGACATCGATCGGGCGGAAACAACTCGATTTGCAATCGGCAACTAAGTTTCCGGCGAACATCCGTCAGTGTGCGGTGCACACCATGCACGGATCGAACGAGCGCACGATGTGCTGGATCGCCACTGAGCGCGGGCCAGCGTCGCCGACGTCGGTCCCAACGAGTGCCTGCTCCAGCGGGCCGCCGACATCGGAAGAATCGCGCGGCGAGAAATTCCAGGTGGTCGGCGCGATGATCTGGTAGCGCTCGAGTTTGCCATTGCGGACCGCCATCCAGTGCCCGAGGCTGCCGCGCGCCGCTTCCACCAGCCCGACGTGGCTGCCGTCGGGTGCCTCGCGCGAAGCGTTGCAGAACGGCTCCGACAACCGCAGCGCGCGAGTCCACTGTTCCATCGCGAGCGCCAGCCGCGCGGTCTCGATGAGTCGCGCGACTACGCGGCTTCGCACATTGGTGCCATTGCGTGTGACGAGATCGGTGATCAACGGCTGCCCCGCCACAGTCTGGCGCGCGATCGCGCCGACTTCGATCGGCTGCCCCGACAGCCGCGGCGCCTTGCACCAGCTATAGGCCTCGGCCTTGTCAGGATCGGGGATCGTGCTGCTCTGCGCGGGATCTGTCGACAAATCCCGCATCCAGGCGTGCGAGACATCCTCGCTGATCTGCTTCACCGGCAGCGGCTCGATCATGGCGCTCGGGCCGAACAGGCCACGCGGAAACAGCGTACCGTCGACGCCCTCGTAGGCGCCGTAACTCATCAGCAGGCCGGTGCCGCGGCCAAGGTCAGTGAGCGATAGGCTGTCGGCGATCCGTAGGAAGTGAGCGAAGTCGCCGCCGCGGCCGTCCCGCCATGCATCGAGTTCGTCGGCGGTGGTGAGTGCGAGGACGTTTTCCAGCGTGTCGGCGAATACGATGGTTTCGAGAAAGCTGCGAAACGCCGCGATGATCGATAGCAGCCGTACGCGGCTGCCGAGATCGATCGCGCGGGTCGTGCCGCCGGGCTGAAACGCCAGACTGTGCGGCCATTTCCCGGCGATGATGCCCATGGTCTCGAGCAGCCGAGCCCGCGCCGGCAGGGCATCGCGCGACGCGCTCCCGCGGGTGGCGGCGAAGCGCTCGCGCGCAGCTTCATGCCAGGCGTGGGGCGCATAGGCTTCGCGGGCAAAGTCCGGCATGAAGAAGATGTAGAAGTGGGTGAGATGGTCGGCCGCGTTCTCCGCCGCGTGGGCGATGTTGGTCGCGAGCAGCCCGTTCGGCGCGGCCTCGATCGCCATGGCATGGCGCAGCGCAGTCGCGGCCGAGACCGATTGCGACACCGAACAGATGCCGCAGATCCGCGGCGCCAACACGAGTGCATCGAGCACCGGCCGGCCTTCGAGGATCTGCTCGAAGCCGCGATACAGCGGCGCCGTCACCTCGGCACGCATCACCCGTCCGCCCTCGACATCGAGCCGGACTTCGAGATCGCCCTCGACCCGATTGAACGGGCCGATCGTGATACGCGTCATGACTTGCCCTCGGTCGCGCGGCCGGGCGGCACCACGACATGGTCGGCGGTTGCGTTCAGCCTGACGCGGCGCGGCGTCGCCGATTTTGAGAGAGCAGCCAGCGCGACGAACCACGCCTTGGGCATATCTGTCGGCAGCCCGACCGGAATGCCCGCGAGCTTGGGGGTCTCGAGGAAATTATGCGCGCCTTTCGAATCCCGGCGACGTGCAGGCGATGCAGGCGTAGCCGCCCTTGGTACACGAGCCGCCGCCGTTCCAGGAGCGCTGATTGCAATCGCCTACGGCCTGCGTCGCCTTGCAGCCGAGATGCTCCATCAGGCAGCCGCGCTCCGACATCGTCTCGGCGCTGGCCTTGAACTCGTAGAACTCGTTACGCGAGCAACCGTGATGCGCCAGATGATCGGCGACGAATTTCGGCCTGCCGTAGCTGTCGAGATCGGTCGTGGCAACATCCTTGGTGGTCAGCGCCAAGATCGTTTCCATCATCCATCCCGGATGCGGCGCGCAGCCGGCGACGTTGATAACCGGAAGGCCGAGCCGCGATCGAAAGCCTGGGCCGAGCGCGCCACCGCGATCTGCGCCTTCGAATTGCAGCCCGACCGCATCGGTCGGGTTTGAGCCGGCGGCCGGCACGCCGCCATAGGCGGCACAGCTGCCGACCGCCACGACGTAGTCGGCACAGGGGGCCAGATCGAGCATCCAGCGATACACCGAGCGATTGGTGCCGGCGAGCATGTTGAAGCGCCCGGTGTCGTTCGGCCCGCGCGCGACGGAGCCTTCCAGCAGCAGCAGATCGAGCCGTACCTCGCCATCCAGCACCGACTGCAGCACCTCGACTGCTTCCTCGCCGGTCTCCTCGCTGACCGATGGATGCCACAACAGATTGATGCCGAACTGCCGCAGTTCGTCGAACCAGCCGGAGGCACCGCTTTCCAGGATCGACATGGTGCAGCCGCCGCAACTGGCGCCCTGCAGCCAGAGCACGTTGGTCATCCCGTCGGAACCGCTCATTGCATGTCTCCCGGCCGCCCCGCTTCCACCGCGCCAGCCGAACGTGTCAGCGATCTTCTGCGCGCTCGGCCGCGAGCGCCCGCCGCTTCGTCTGCTGCAGATGCAGTCTCTCCATGTTACGGGTCGCCGTCCAGATCAAGCCTGGAGCTGCGGAGCGAGCGTGCCAGAGGCTAAAACGCCCCGGCCAGCGTGAGACGGAACACCAGCGGCTCCATCGGGTGCAGGACGTAGTCCATCACACCGTTCTGGCAGACCGCCGCCGGAGCAACGCCGCCGTTGCAGAGATTGAACAGCGTGTCGGTCTTGAGCAGCGAGCCGTAGGCATAGGTGATCTGGTTGGCGCGCGTGTTGAAGAGATTGAGCACGTCGAGTTGGATGCGCCAGCCGTTATCGGCGCGATAACCGACGCGGCCGTTGAAGACGCTGGTGGCCGACGAGCGGAACGCGTTGTCTTCGGTCAGCGGACTCGCTGCCAGATAGCGCCAGCGCACCGAGCCGAACCAACCGGTCTTCTCACCGAGCGTGATGCCGGCAGAGGCGACCATCGGTGCAGCGTTCGGAATGTAGTCGCCCGGCGCATTGCCGATTTGCGCCTGCGGATAACCGGCGAGCGAGGCATAGACGGCCGCCTGCCCGGTGTCGAAGCCGCGGAAGCGCGCATGCGTCATGGCGAGATCGGCATCGATGTCGATCCACGACCGCGGCCGATAGTGATTTGTCCACTCGAAGCCGTAGCGCTGGCTGGCGCGGGTCGGCTCGGTATCACCGGCATCGCCCGAGAACAGGATTTCGGAATCCTGGTCGAGCACGAAGACGCTCAACGACGAGTCGAGACCCGAGATCACCCGCGTCCTGACGCCGACCTCGGCGCCGCGCGTGCGCACCAGCAATGGCGACGGCGACAGCCGGTTCGTCGGGTCGCTGGGATCTTCGACCGTCGTTGCCCCGCGCGCATCGTTGGAATGCATACCGTAGCCGGCGCCGACGAAGAACTCGGTCTTGTTGAACGGACCCAGCACCATCCTGAATTTTGGGCTGCCGAGCGACGCGTCGACACGCCCCGAATTAGCGGCGTTGTAGAGCGAATCCACGTTGGCGGCGTAGTAATCGCCGCGCCAGCCGATCGTCGTCCGCAGCCAGTCGGTCCACCGCAGGGTGTTCTCCGCGAACACGCCGACACTGCCCTCGCCGACTTTGTCGCTGCGAACGTTGGACAGGAAATTGCGCTGAAACGTGTTGGTGAGCGCGAGGTCGATGGCGTCGTAGCGCGACTGCAGGCCGAAGGTAGTCTGCATCGGCAGACCGGCAAACGAGCCGTTCAGCGTGCGCGAGATGTTGGCGCCCGCCATCAGGCGGTTGTCGTGCTGATGAAATTGATCGCCAAGGATGGGATCGCTGAGGTAGTAGGTGAAATTATTGAAGAGGTCGAGTTCGCTCTTCACCACATAGGCGTTGGCTTTCCAGGAGCCGAGATCGTCGCTCTGCGCGACGCGACCCGATAGCGCAAACCGGTTGGTGTTGCCGCCGTCAGTCGGATCTTCCGAGCCGTAGCGATTGAGAAAACCACTGGTCAGCGCGCGCTGCGGCACCTGGTCGGTCGAATTCCATTTGTTCGAATACGCCATGGCAGTGGCGGTCACGCCGTCTGTCGCGGTGCCCTGGCTGTATCGCAGGAGGCCGTTGAGCTTGCGCATGTCATCGGGGTTGTCCCACGGCCCGTTGTAGCTGCCGAGTTCGCCGGCAAACAGCAGCGAGCCATCACCGACCTTCGCGGAGTCCATGCCCAGCAGGCGGCGATAGCCGAAGCTGCCGATCGTCACCTGCGCCAGACCTTTTGGGGTGCTGTCGATCAGGCCGATATGGACGCTGCCGACGGAGGCAAAATCACCCTCTTCGGCGAAATACGGTCCCTTGCGTACGTCGATGCCGCCGATCGTCTCCGGGATCAGCCAGTTCAGGTCGGCATAGCCCTGACCATGCGCGTGGGTGCGCATGTTGACCGGGACGCCGTCGACCGTGATGGCGAGGTCGGTGCCGTGATCGAGATTGTAGCCGCGCAGGAAGTACTGATTGGCTTTGCCCTCGCCCGAATGCTGCGTGACGATCAGTCCCGGCACCGCTTCGAGCGCTTCGCCAGGCCGTGTGAACGGACGCGCGTTGATCGCGTCGCCGGAGATTGTGAGTTCGCTCGCCATGCTGGGCGAACTCTTGGGACCGGAAGCGACGCCAGACGTCGAAACTTGAGCAGACTGATCGGCAACAGTTTGACTCGCCGTTGGGCTTGGAGCCCGGCGCGCGATCGCACGCGGTGCTGACGTGCGCACCAGCGGCTGCGGCTTCTTGCGGTGATGCGGGGCCTCACCACCCGTGACCTGAATCGGCGGAAGCTGCCGGGCGGGGGTGTCGTCCTGCGCGAAGGCACCGCTGTCACTGACGACCAACATGGTGGCCGCAAGGATTGTCAGCAGGCGGCGAGGACGCTCCGGCTCAAGCTGCCTCGGTCGCATCGGCGCAGTCCAAAGCATCGGAGACGACACGGCGGCGGCCGTTCACGGCTATGCGGCGATACAACAGGATCGAAACCAGCCAGGCCATCGCGAACATCGCCACCACGACGAAGCCGACATTGGCGAGCGACTCGTTGAGCCCATCCACCAGGGCCCACGCGCCGCCGGAAAGACCGAGGCGATCGGCGATCAGGCCGAGCGCCTCGATGCCACCGATCAGCAGCGCCACAGCGACCGACGCGCCGGTGATCGCCAGATTGTATTTGAGCTTGCGCAGCGGATCGACGAACGCCCAGCGATAGGCGCCGGCCATCATGGCCGAGTCCGCGGTGTCGACCAGCGCCATGCCGGCCGCGAACAGCGCCGGGAACACCATCACATGAGCGATCGAGACGTTGCGCGCCGCTTCGGTGGCGGAGATGCTGAGCAGTCCGATCTCGGTTGCGGTGTCGAAGCCGAGCCCGAACAGGAAGCCGAGCGGATACATATGCCAGGGCTTCGTCACCAGACGAAACATAGGGCCGAGGAAACGCGCGAGGACGCCGCGATTGCCGCTCTGCGGGTCGACGGCGACGAACGCGCTCGGTCTGCGCGCCGCCCGGTACGTCCGCCACAGACCGACGAAGATCACCAGATTGATGGCGGCGATCAGCAGCAGAAACAGCGCCGAGACCGAAGTGCCGATCGCACCGCCGACGTCCTTGAGGAAGCTGTCGCCACCGAGGCCGACGACGCCAAACGCGAGCAGCACGGTGGCGAGCACCACGATGGTGGAATGACCGAGCGCGAACCATAGACCTATCGAGGCCGGCGCATCGCCGGTCTGCATCGACTTGCGGACGACGTTATCGATAGCGGCAATGTGGTCGGCATCGACCGCGTGGCGCAGGCCGAACACCCATGCCAGCAGCGCGGTCGCCATCAAGGCCGGCTGACCGCCAAACATCGCAAAAGCCCAGCCCCACGCGGCGATGTTGACGGCGACGAGGCCGCCCAACAGCCAAGCGGGCCCGACGAATTCACGTCGAGACGCTCTCCAGGAAAGATCCGCCATGGACACCACCAGCGCTCCCTCAGTATGATCTTTTTAGACTAAGATCATACGCAGAGCAACATTCGGGCCAGATATTCCCCAAGCTCCCAGCGCCCGCGCAATCCACATCCAAGCCGATGGAGCGAGAGCGAAATTGGGCTTTGCCGCGCGGGCGAACCGATCAGCTTCTAGGCGTCAAGCTGCAAACCAACTAACCAACAGCGCAAACTTTGCTCAGACCAGTTCGGCAAGCGAGCGCTGTGGCGGCTCGTGCAGCATGAAGGCGTCGACCTGTCCGGGGACGGGCGGATAGAGCGCGGTCACCAATGGATCGTGCCCCGGGATCACTCTGTCGATCCCACCGGCCAGCCGCTTCAGTTCAGCCCAGCCTTCGCACATGTCGCCGATGTTGCTGACGATCGGGAAGGGATTCTGCTTGAGGATGTTGTCGTAGAAATGCGCCGCATCCGATGCCAGCACCACGGGGCCGCGCGCCGTCTCGACACGCACCACTTGCAGACCGTTGGAATGGCCGCCGATCAGATGCAGGCTGATGCCGGGGGCGAGATCATCGTCGCCGTCGTGGAAGACCACGCGTCCGCCATAGACGTGCCGCACCAGCGCTGTGACGTCGGTGACCGAAAACGGATGGCGCAACGCATGGTGGCACATGCAGCGCCCGGTCGCGTAGGAGACCTCGCGATCCTGGACGTGAAAACGCGCGTTCGGGAAGCTGTCGAGATTGCCGGCGTGGTCGTAGTGCAGATGGGTGACGACGACGTCTTCGATGGTGAGCGGATCGATGCCGAACCGACGCAGCGCCTCGACCGGATGGATCGTCAGCGCGCGACTGCGCTCCTGCGCGGCGATTTCGCCGAAGCCGGTGTCAACCAGGATGGTCCGCCCCTGCCCGCGGATCACCCAGACGAAATAATCCAGATCGCTGGCCTGTTCGTGCGGATCGGGAAACATGAAATTCTGGAAGATCGCGCGATTACGCATCGTGGCGTAACGCAGCGCGAAGATCTCGTATTGCGGCGCGACTGTTTCGCTCAGGCGGTCGATCATAAGATTCTCCTTCCCGAACATCGCGCATTCGCCGCAACTTCACCAGTACCTCGGCGGTCAGCGACCGCCGAGAATGTCCCGCTGTCGAAGCGCAAGCGCGCTCTTACTCCACCTTGCCCATTTCCTTGAGGACTTCGTTGGCGGCCTTGAAGGCGTCGAGGCCGGCCGGGATGCCGCAATAAACCGTGGCGTGCAGCAGCACTTCCTTGATCTCCTCGACCGTGACGCCGTTGGTGATCGCGCCGCGGGTGTGCAGCTTGATCTCCGGGGCGCGGTTGAGCGCGGTGAGCATCGCCAGGTTCAGCATGCTGCGGGTCTTGCGATCGAGGCCCGGACGATTCCAGGCGTAGCCCCAGCACCATTCGGTGGTGATGTGCTGAAACGCCATCATGAAGTCGTTCGTCGACTTCAGCGACTTGTCGACATACTCCGCGCCGAGAACTTCGCGGCGGGCCGAGAGGCCGATGTCGAACATGCCGCCGAGGGTGATCTTCTGGTCATAGCTCACGGGTAGGGTCCTTTCGTTTCAATCGGTGCGATTCGAGAGATTGATGCGATCATATGCCGAGATAAGCGGCGCGCACGGCGGGATTCTGGCTGAGCTCGGCAGACGAGCCTTGCAGCGTGATGCGGCCCGTCTCCAGCACATAGCCGCGCGTCGCCACGTCGAGCGCCAGACCGACATTCTGTTCCACCAGCAGGATCGACGTGCCGCCGCTGTGAATCTTGACGAAGGCGTCATGCATCTCCTCGACCACTTTCGGCGCAAGGCCGTGGCTCGGCTCGTCGAGCAGCAGAAGCTTGGGATTGAGCATCAGCGCGCGCCCGACCGCGACCATCTGCTGCTCGCCGCCCGACAGCGTGCCGGCAAGCTGACTGCGCCGCTCGCGCAGCCGCGGAAACAACTCGAAGATACGCTGCATCCGCTCCGGCAGATCGCTGGCGCTACGCGCCGTGAAGGCGCCGAGCATCAGATTGTCCTCGACACTCATGTCGGGAAAGACGTGGCGACCTTCCGGGACGTGGGCGATGCCGAGCGCCGGCACTTCGTGCGAAGCGCGCGTGGATAGATCGGCCCCGGCGAAGCGCAGCGTGCCCGACGCGCGCGGCACCAGGCGCGAGATCGCGCGCAGGATCGTGCTCTTGCCGGCGGTGTTGGCGCCGATGATGCAGACGAACTCGCCATCGCGAATTTCAAGATCGATGCCATGCAAGACATCGACCTCGCCATAGCCGGCGCGAAGCCCTTTGATCTCGAGTAGCAGCGCGGCGGCGTTCATCTGTGCGCCTCCGCCGAGCGCCCAAGATAGGCCTCGATCACCACCGGATCGTTGGCGACCTGCTGAGCGGTGCCGTCGGCCAGCAGTTTGCCGAAGTTCAGCACCAGGATGCGATCGCAAATCGTCATGATGGCGCGCATGTGATGCTCGACCACCAGCAGCGTCAGGCCGTCGTCGCGCAGCGAGCGGATCAGGTCCATGATCTCCTGCATCTCGACCGGATTGAGCGCCGCCATCACCTCGTCGAGCAGCAGCACCTTCGGGCCGGTGCACAGCGCCCGCGCCAGTTCGACGCGTGCCCGCTCGGGAAACGACAGATCGCCGGCCAGCTTGTGCGCGACGGATCGCAACCCGACGCGCTCGAGGCAGATCAGCGCCTGCTCGCGCGCGGTGGTGACGTCGTGGCGCAGGAGCCCTGCCGTGAGCACGTTGTCCAACACCGAACTCTCGGCAAACAGCGCGACGTTCTGGAACGTCTTGGTCATGCCGAGCGCCGCAACCTTGTGCGGCTTCATGCCGACGATGCTGCTGTCGCTGAGCTTGATCGTCCCGCTGTCGGGGCGGATCAACCCGACCAGCGTGCTGAAGAACGTCGTCTTGCCGGCACCGTTGGGGCCGATCAGGCCGACGATCTGGCCTTGCGGCACTGCGAACGTCACGTCCGACAACGCCTGCAGACCGCCGAACCGCTTGGACAGGCCACGCACATCCAGGATCGTCATCGGCGCGCCTCCCCGCGGGCGAAGCGGGCGCGCAGCGAATCCCACAGCGTGATGAAGCCGCGCGGCCGCCACAGGATCACCGCGATCAGGATCGCGCCGAAGATCAGTTGCGACAGGCCGGCGGCACCGGCAGAGAACAGGTCGTTCATCAGTTCCTCGACCGGAATGATGAACAGCGCGCCGAGGATCGGACCCGCGGCAGTGCCGACACCGCCGAGGATGGCGATCAGTGCCACGCGAATCGAGATCGCCGCTGCGCTGAACACCGTGTCGGGATCGAAGAACACCGCGACCTGCGCATAGAGCGTGCCGAGCATCGCCATCAGTGCGCCGGAGATCACCGCGGTCTGCAGCTTCACCTTGGTGGTGTCGATGCCGATTACTTCGGCGGCGGCCTGGTTCTCGCGGATCGCCCGCAGCCGATAGCCCATCGCGCCGCGGCGGATGAATTCGAAGATCGCCGTGACGATGATCAGCGCCGCCAGCGCGATGTAAGCATGCGGCAACAGCTGCTTGAACGAGTATGCGGCAAAGCTCGGCGGGGTGAACGGCACCGACAGGCCACCCGGGCCGCCGGTCAGCGGCGTCCAGACATTGGCGATCACCCGCATGACTTCGCCGAACGCGAGCGTCGCCAGCGCGAAGTAATGGCCCTGCAGCCGCAGCGTCGGGATCGCAATCACCAGCGCCGCGAGACCGCCGAGCGCGCCGGCCGCGAACATGCCGAGCCACGGGCTGATGCCGAATTTCAGCAGCAGGATGGTCGACGTATAGGCGCCGATGCCGAAGAACGCGGCGTGGCCGAGCGAGGTCTGATTGGCGAGGCCGCCGATCAGATTCCACGCCTGCGCCATCGCGGCGAACAGCAGCGTGAAGGTCAGCACGCGAATCCAATAGCCGGTCGGGTTGAGCAGCAGCGGCACCACGGCCGCGACCGCGATCACCGCGGCGAGGGCAAACCACTTCTTCATCGCCGCGCTCCGACCAGGCCTTGCGGGCGCACGGCCAGCACCAGAATGAAGACGATGAACAGCACCAGGTTCTGCAGCTGGATCGGAAACACCAGTGATGACAGCGCCTGAATGACGCCGACAGCGAGCCCACCGACCACCGCGCCGGCGACGCTGCCGAGGCCGCCGAGCACGACCACCGTGAACATCAGCACCACGAACTGCCCGCCGACACCGGGAAACACCGCCACATAAGGCAGAATGACCGCGCCGCCGAAGGCGGTGAGTCCGACGCCGAGCGCGAACGCCATCTTGTACATCAGCGCGGTGTCGATCCCCATCAGCTGCGCCGCCATCGGGTTCTGCGCTGTGGCGCGCATCGCCCGGCCGAACCAGCTCGTGCGCATGAACCACCACAGCGCCACGCCGCAAGCCAGCGACATCGCGAAGGCGATCAGATAGGGCACGCTGACGAACAGCGCGCCGAGCGACAGCGACATGGTCTGATAGCTCGTCACCACCGAGCGGAACTGGGAGCCGAAGGTCAGCAGCGCGCCGTTCTCCAGCACGATCAGCAGCCCGACCGTGAGGAAGATCTGCGCCACCGACGGCGCCTTCAGCACTCGCGAGATCAACTGCCCCTGCACCACCCAGCCGATGGCGAACGCCACTGCAAAGGACAGCGGCGCCGCTAGAACCGGATCGAGCCCGAGATAGGCCCAGGCGAACCACGACACGAACATGCCGATCATCAGGAATTCCGCCTGCGCGAAATTCACGATGCCCATCACGCCGTAGACGAGGGTCAGTCCGATCGAGATCACGGCGTAGACGCCGCCGACCAGAAGGCCGTCGATGATGGCTTGAATGAAAGACACGTCAGGCTTCGCTCAGGTCTTCCACTCGGCGGTACCCTTGGCGACGTCCTTGGGCCAGACCGTCACCAGCTCCTTGTTGCGCCACTGCACCATCACCGGCACAGACAGCACGTTGAGGCCGGTGGCGTCGAACTGCACGGCGCCGCCGGTCATCGCCTTGGTCCAGCCGCCGGTGAACTTGGCGCCGCGCAGCGCGGCGGCAACGTCCTCGGCCTTGGCCGACTTGGCCTTCTCGATCGCCTGCACCAGCACGTCGAGCGCCACCGCGTGCTCGAGCGCTTCGTGCACCATGAAGTAACCGAAACGCTTGCGGAAGCGCTCTGTCAGATCCGGCGCCAGATCGTAGTTCGCCGGTGCGATCGAGAGCACGCCTTCGGCGAATTCGCCGAGACCCTTCTCGAAATCCGGAATGACGTAGCCGGCGGCGCCGCCGATCGCCGGCATGGTGATGCGCTGCTGGCGCATGGTGCGGATGATCAGCAGGCTGTCGTTGAGGTAGGACACCGGGAACACCGCTTGGGCGCCCGAGGCGCGCAGCTTGTTGATCAGCGGCGTCGTGTCGGTGATGCCGAGCGGATAGGCATCGTCCATCGCGATTTCGACGTTCGCCGCCTTGGCAGCCGCACGCAGGCCGTTGGCCTGCGCAGTGCCGTAGGCCGTGTCCTCGTACATGATGGCGATCTTGTCGATCTTGGCGCCGGCCGCCTGCGCGATCGCCAGCGTGTAGTCGAGCTGCGCCTTGCCGAGCACCGACGCCTTGGCGACGACCTGGAAGATGTTCTTGAAGCCGCGCCCGGTGATCTGATCGGCGAACGACATCGTCAGCAGCGGAATGTCGCGGCGCTCGGTCACTTCCGAGATCGCGATGGTCAGCGACGACGCGAATGCGCCGAGGATACCGGTGACTTCGTTCTGCGAGATCAGCCGCTGCGCGACCGTGCCGGCCGTGGTCGGCGTCGACGTCGAGTCGGCAACGATCAAATTGATCTTGGCGCCGCCCAGCGCCTTGACGCCACCGGCCGCGTTGATCTCGTCGGCAACCAGTTCGATGCCGTTGCGAGAGTTGATGCCGAACTGCGCGTTGGCGCCCGACAGCGGCATGATGACGCCGATGTTGACCGGCTTTGCATCGGCATGCGCGGCCGAGCCGATCATCGGCGCGGCGAGCAGCGACGCCGAACCAGCGAGCAACGAACGACGGCTGAGGCCCGCGCGGGGCGACATCTTCGACATGGCAACTTCCTCCCGGTGACCGTCAGGTCTGTTTTGATTGGCGGCGAACTCGCCACAAATCCCATCGTCCGTCAAGCTGCTTGACAGATTGTCAGACAATCGGTCAGTTTGCCGCATGCCCAAGACTGACTCGGACCTCAACGTCTCGCGTGAAGCCACCAGCCTGCGCCTGCTGGTGGAGAACCGCCTGCGCTCTGCGATCGGCAGCGGCGTTTTCAAGCCCGGACAGCGTCTGATCGAGCGCGAGCTGTGCGAGCAGACCGGCGTCGGCCGGACCTCGATCCGCGAAGCGCTGAGGCAGCTCGAAGCCGAAGGTCTCGTCACCACGATCCCGCACCGCGGCCCGATCGTCAGCACCATCACGGCCGACGAAGCTGCGCAGCTCTACGATCTGCGTGCGCTGCTCGAAGGCTTTGCCGGCCGCGAATGCGCGCGGCGCCGCGATCCGGTGATCATCGAGCGGCTGCGCACGCAGCACGAACGTATGAGCGCCGTTGCCGGCAACGAAGATCGCAGCGACCTCTTGGCTGCCAAGACCGAGTTCTACGCCGCCCTACTGGAAGGCTGCGGCAACGTGTTCGTCGAGCGCTTCCTCAAGATGCTGCTGAACCGCGTCACGGTGCTGCGCATGACGTCGATGACGCAGCCCAACCGCATTGGACGCAGTCTGCACGAGATCGGCACCATCCTGACCGCGATCGAAAACGGCGACCAAGATGGCGCCGAACAGGCCTGCGTGCAGCACATCAACAACGCCGCCGCTATCGCGCTCGAAGCGCTACGCCGCGGCGAGACCTGAGCGGACTCACGTCCGCCCCACGACAACCAACAAAACAATATCGAGAGGAACGCCCGTGTCGCAGTCAGCCGCCATTCACTCCGCCCGCACGCATTGCCGTGATCGGCCTCGGCAATATGGGACGCCCGATGTCAGCCTGCCTGGCGCGCGCTGGCTATCACGTCGTCGGCTTCGATATCTCGTCCGAAGCCCGCTCCAGCTACGCCGCAACCGGCGGCATTGCGGCGTCGACCGCCGCCGATGCGGTCGCCGGCGCGGCTGCCGTCATCACGTTGCTGGGCGACGGCAAGATCGTGCGCAGCGCGATCGAGGGCGTCAAAGCTCATCTCGCGCCCGGAACCGTGGTGATCGACATGAGTTCGTCGGCGCCGATCGGTACGCGGGCGCTTGGCGAAGAGCTGATCGCCGCCGGCTTCGGCTTCATCGACGCGCCGGTGTCGGGCGGCGTCAAGCGCGCCATCGATGGCACGCTGGCCATCATGGCGGGCGGCGACAACGGCACGATCGACCGCGCCGAGCCGGTGCTGAAAGCGATGGGCAAGTCGATCTTCCGCACCGGCCCGCTCGGCTCCGGCCACGCCGCCAAGGCGCTCAACAACTACGTCTCCGCCGCGGGCCTCGCCGCAGCGGTGGAAGCGCTGGCGATCGGCGGCCGCTTCGGCATCGAGCCCGGCGTTCTGGTCGACGTGCTCAACGCCTCGACGGGCCGCAACAACTCGACCGAGAACAAACTCAAGCAATTCGTCATTCCGGAGAACTACGTCTCGGGCTTCTCGCTCGGCCTGATGACCAAGGACATCCGCACCGCCGACGAACTCGCGCACGAGATCGGCGTCAACGCACCGCTCGCCGACCAGGTGACGGCGCTGTGGAGCGCCGCCGCGCAGGAGCTCGGGGCGGCTGCGGACCACGTCGAGATCGGCCGCTATCTCACGGCCAAGCGCTAAGCAGGCTGGAACGATGGCGCTGGTCGATCAGCTCCGCGAACGGCTGACGCAAGCGGTGGCCGCGCCGGAAGTGTACTCGCTGGCGCGGGGGCTCGATTGCACGGTCGCATTCAGCGTCGCCGAGCAAGACGTCACCATTGTCTGCTCGACCGAGGGTCCGCAGGTCGTCGCCACTCAGCTAGTAGCCGACATCTCTCTATCTGCTCCGGAGAGCGCATGGCATGGGGTGCTGGCGCCCTGCCCCAAGCCGACCTACCACTCGTTCTCGTCGATCCAGCTGCGCAATCCGAACTTTATCGTCACCGGTGACGCGCTGGTGATTGCGCAGGCACGGGCGTTTCTCGAGGCGGTGTTCGCGCATCTGAACACGGCTGCGCCGGCGCGTAGCGAGCCCGATCTGACGCGGCTCAGCGGCAACTATCACCGTGTAAAGAGCGCCGGCGGCGAGGTTTGCAACATCTATGCAGAAGCCGCCGGCCAAGGCGCGCCGGTGCTGTGTTTGCACACGGCCGGCGCCGATACGCGGCAGTTTCACGGCGTGATGTGCGACGCGGAGCTCGGCCGCGACTGGCGGCTGATCGGCTTCGACATGCCGTTCCACGGCCGCTCGCTGCCACCGCTCGGCTGGGACGGCGGCGCCTACCGGCTCGATCAGGCGACGTATCTTGATTGGTGCGGCAGCTTCATCGCGCAGAGCATCGGCGAACCCGTGGTGGTGATCGGTTGTTCGATGGGCGCCGGCATCGCGCTGGCGCTCGCCGCTGAACGGCCGGACTTGGTGAAGGCCGTCGTAGCACTCGAAGCGCCGCTGCGGCCGCGTGGCCGGCGCAATTCGTATCTCACTCACGCCAAGGTCAACGGCGGCTGGCATTCCGCCGCCTATGTACGCGGACTGATGAGCCCCTCCAGCCCGCCGGAAGATCGTCGCCGCGCCGCCTGGATCTACTCGCAAGGCGCGCCGGGCATCTACGACGGCGACCTCTCGTTCTACTCCGACGAGTTCGACGGCGAGCCGATCGCCAAGCGCATCGACGGCAGCCGCATCCCCGTGCACCTGATGATGGGACACTACGATTTTTCCGCCACGGTCGCCGATGCTTACGCGCTCGCAGGCTGGATCGATGGCGCAACGGTGACGGAGATGCCTGAACTCGGGCACTTCCCAATGACCGAAAATCCGCCGAGGCTGTTGGACTATCTGCGGCCGATCCTTGCAAAGCTGCGGCCGTAGCTCCTGCGCGCACGGCCTCTCAGACTCCAAGCATGTTCACCCTCCAATCGAAGAACCCGTTCGATCGATCCGGATGAATGGCTTTGTGCGGAGCTAACAGCGGCTTGGTGCCGGCATGATCGGCGGTGCCTTCGAAGATTACTTCGATGCGGCGGATACCGACGATCGAGGTCACGACCCGACGTCGAGCAACTGGCTTTCCAGCACGATGCCTTGTTCGATATGCAGATCGAGAAACGCCGCGATGTCGCTACGTTTGGCTTCTGAGAGTCGAGCAGAATCGCCGCCGATGCGTTTGATGGCATCGCCCAGCTTCTCACCGCCGGGCCCGGTCAGTGTCAGTATCTTGTCGTCGAGCGCCCCGACCGCGGCACGGCTGCCGACGCACGACAGGCCGTACTCACTCGGCTCCTCCACGAGAAAGTCGATCAGTTCGAGCGAATGGTCGAGAACGATGCCGGCATCGTCGAGTGCGCGGACGATCTCGAGGCCGTCACCGGCGGGCGAAACTTGCCGTGCTCCGTGTAGTCGGTGGCGCCGCTCGCCTCAACCTCGGCTGTGAAGGCGCGCACCATCTCGTCATTCTCATTATGAATGCCGGACATCAGCCCGCGGCGACCGACGGCGTAAAACGCTTCCCGCGTCACCGTTCGTCAGGCGCTGATCCAGCTTCCGCCGCCTCATCATCACCGATCTCCGAAGATCGATCAGGCGACGAAATCGGCCTTTGCCGAAGCTCTCGAGACTTGTCCGACAGCGTCGACCCGAAGCAGCCTTTGCTCGAGTTCAAGAATTGATGCTCCGGCTCGACGAAACCTGTTCTCGATGACGTTGAAGCTCGCTGTCGCGGCGCTGCCGGCGCCAGGCGTTCGGAGGCATGCCGGTGAAGCGCCGGAATATCCGCGAGAGATGCGCTTGATCGCTTAGCCCGCACGCCAGCGCGATTTCCGACAGCGGCAGATCAGTGCCCTGCATCAGCGACTTGGCACGCGCAACACGGCGCTGGAGCACAAAATTGCGCGGCGCAACCCCGACGCTGCTGCGGAACGCCCGGGCGAAATGGCTTGCGCTGAGATCGACGAGCTGGGCCAGATCCGTGATCCGCAAGCTGCGATCGATGTTGTGGTCGATATGGCCCACGACCCGGTTCAACTGCCAGCGCGCCAGGCCCTGGCCGCTCGGCTTTTTCGGGGGCGCCTCGTCGAGCAGTTCGTGCCGCGCCTGAACGTCGCGCAGCAGTGCCGCGGCGCGCTCGATGCAGGAGCGCGCTTCGACAGGATCGCGTTGCACCATCTCCGCCGCCTTCTGCAGCATCTCCGCCAGATGCGCGAACGCCCGCGCCGTGCTCGGCCGGTCCCCGCTGCTGGTGAGGCGATGCATCAACCCGAAACTCCTCATCCGGGACGGCGCGCAAGCGCGGTCCCCTGCCATTGCAGGACAGAAGACAACGGCCGGCCGTCATCGGATAGTCGGACCATCGTGCCGTCACGGCCTGCAATGGTTTTGCCGATAACAAACCAAGGTATGCGGCCAGCGCCGCGAGCCCGCGGCTGATCTGGCTTTGCGGGCGCTAGTGCGGTGGCGATTGGCATCCGCCAGGAGCTGGAATAAGGTGCAACAATGACGTCGCGTTCGTCTTCGAACCCAGCATGACCGCAGCATCCAGCCCCCTGATCGTCGTCGTCGATGACGACGCCGGCATCAGAGACGCACTGGCCAGCCTGTTCAAATCCATTGGCAACCGCGTGGTCTCGTTCGAGTCGGCGCAGCATCTGCTCGCGGCGGGCGTTCCCGACGACGCCAACTGCATGATCCTCGACGTCCGACTGCCCGGTACCAGCGGCCTCGACCTGCAGACCACGCTGAACCGCCTCGAGATCCGGATTCCGGTGATATTCATGACCGGCTATGGCGACGTGCCAATGACCGTGCGCGGCATGAAGGCCGGCGCCGTCGATTTCCTCAGCAAGCCGTTTCGCGATCAGGAGATGCTCGACGCGGTATCAGCCGCCGTGGCGCTGGACCGGCGGCGGCGGGACAGCGATGGCCGCCGCGATGACGTTCTGAAGCGCTACGCGGCGCTGACGCCGCGCGAGAAGCAGGTGTTCGACATGGTGTCCGCCGGCTCGCTGAACAAGAACGTCGCCGCCGATCTCGGCCTGAGCGAAATCACGGTCAAGATTCATCGCGGCCGGGTGATGAAGAAGATGGGCGCCCGTTCATTCGCCGATTTGGTGCGGATGGCCGAGGTGATCGCTCCGCATTCGCGCGAGGCGACGTAAACCATCGTATGACTTATAAGGGGCTCGCGCCTGCCGCACACTTCGCCGACGGCGTCGGATCGTGCTGCATCACTCTTGGAGATGGCCGAAATGACCATCGGCAAGACCATAGTGGTGATCGACGACGACGACAGCGTTCGGATCGCCATCGAGGGACTCGTTCGCTCGCTCGGCTACGCGGCTTGTGGCTTCGCGTCTGCGCACCAGTTCCTGCAATCGGAAGTGTGCTCTTCGACGGCGTGCCTGATCACAGACATCCAGATGGCCGGATTGAGCGGCCTCGATCTGCAGGCACGGCTGGTCGCCGAGGAACGCGCGCCGCCGGTGATTTTCATCACGGCCTTCCCCGACGCGCGACACCAAGCGCGGGCCCGCGCGCTGGGTGCGCTCGGCTTCCTCGAAAAACCATTCGAGGCGCAAACGTTGGTGCGCTGTATCCGGCAAGCTCTGGGCGAGCCAACCAACGGCTCGGACTGATGCACCGATCTCTCACCAGTTGCGGAGCAATGACGTGAGGACAATCACCGCTCCGCTGGACTTCGTGAGGCGCAGCGGCGATTTCACCGTCTACCGGGCGCGGTCCACCGATGCGGCACCCCGCTCCCTTCTGCTGGTGACCGATTGCGCCGATCTCGGCGCGCTGCAGCGCCTGCAACAGGAGTTCGCACTCACCCGCGATCTCGATCCGAATCTGGTGGTCCGTCCGCACGAGATCGTGTCGGCGCAGGGCCGAACAGCGCTGCTGGTCGACGACCGCGACGCGCGGCCTCTGGCCGAGCTTTTGATGCAGCCGCTGAACGTGAAGCGGCTGCTCCAGCGCGCCATCGGCCTTGCCCGGGCGCTCGGCCACATTCACGAGCGGGGTCTCGTCCATCGCAATTTACGGCCGGAAACGATCTGGATCGACGACGCCGATCGAGTCTGGCTGACCGGGCTCGGCGGAGCACTGCGTGCGGAGCGGGAGCGACAGGAATTCAGCAGCCAAGGGGCGCTGACCGACGGCCCTATCTACATGTCGCCGGAGCAGACCGGCCGTATCAACCGTTCGGTCGACAGCCGTAGCGACCTCTATGTGTTCGGCATTATCTTATATCAAATGCTGTCCTCCGGCAGCCTGCCCTTCCACGCGGCGAACCCCAATCAGTGGATCCACCACCACATCGCCCGCCGGCCCAATCCGTTGCCGTCAGCCGGGCCGGCCACCGCCGCGATCGAGCGGCTGGTATTCAGGCTGTTGGAGAAATCCGCTGATGATCGTTATCAAACTGCCGCCGGCGTCGAGCGCGATCTACTGACCTGCCTGGCGGCATGGGACGCCTGTGGTGACACCACGCAAGTGCGGCTGACGACGCATGATGCGACCGGCATGGTCCGCATGCCGCAGAAGCTGTACGGCCGCGAGACCGAGATCAATGCCCTCCTGGCGGCGTATCACCGTGTCGCCTCGACCGGCGCGACCGAATGGGTGCTGATTTCAGGCTATTCCGGAGCCGGCAAATCATCGGCCGTCAACGAATTACGCAAAAGCCTCGCACCCAGCAATGGCTGGTTCATCTCCGGCAAGTTCGATCAGTACAAGCGCGACATTCCTTTCTCCACGCTGGCAGAAGCGTTGTGTTCGCTGGTTCGTCAGATCCTGGGCCAAAGCGCCGAAGCCCTGGCACACTGGCGAAAGAAACTTCAGGCAGCCGTCGGCGAGCATGGCGAACTGATGGTCAATCTGGTGCCGGATCTGGCGCTGGTGATCGGCCCGCAGCCTCCGCTGAAAACGCTACCGGCGCAGGAAGGCCGCAGTCGGTTCCAAGCCGTACTCGGCCGGTTCATCGCGGCGATCGCCGGGCCCGACCATCCGCTCGTGCTGTTTCTCGACGATCTGCAATGGCTCGATCAGGCCACGGCGGAGTTTCTGGTGCGATTGGCCGGTGATATCGACACCAGCTATTTGCTGGTCGTCGGCGCCTATCGAGAGAACGAGGTCGATGCCGCGCACCTGCTCAGTGGGACGCTCGCGAGCGTCCGACAGACCGCGTCGCATATCGAGGAGCTTCGGCTGACGCCACTCGGGCAGGCCCATCTTCGAGCCATGGTCGCCGACGTGCTCCGCAGCGACGACGATGCGGTGGCACCGCTCGCGGCGCTGCTCCATCGCAAGACCGGCGGCAACCCGTTTTTCGCCATCCAGTTTTTCTCGTCCCTCCTCCACGAACAGCTCGTCCATTTCGACGCGGCGCAACAAGCGTGGCGCTGGAACATCGACCTGATCGATGCGAAGGGCTTCACCGACAACGTGCTCGATCTGATGAGCCGAAAACTCGAGCGACTACAGCCCCGCTCACAGAGCATTCTGCAGCTCTTTTCATGTCTCGGCATGACGGCGGACGCCGGGCTGCTCGGCCGGCTGTGCGATCTGACGACGGACGAAATACACGACGGGCTGCAGGATCTGGTGGCGAGCGAACTCGTCCGCAGAACAGACGACGACTATCGCTTCGTTCACGACCGCGTCCGCGAGGCTGCGCATCGATTGATCGAGCCGGCCCGGCTTCCGGCGATGCACCTTGCCATCGCGCGCCACCTCGCCACCAGCATTCCGACCTCGCCCGACGCTTTGTTCAGGATCGTCAACCACTACAATCTCGGCGCGGCGGCGATCGCCTCCGACTGCGAGCGCTTTGCCGCCGCCAGCCTCAATTGCGAGGCCGGCAACGCGGCCATGAAGGCCGTCGCCTACAATTCAGCATTGACCTATCTCACCACGTCCCTCTCGCTGCTCGGTGAGGACCGTTGGCGACACCAGCCTGGTCTCGCCTTCGGCGTCGAATATCGACTGGCAGAATGCGAATTTCTCACCGGCGCGACGACGGAAGCCGAAGCGCGCCTGCAGGCGCTCGTGCAACGGGCACCTGACGCTCACGCGCGATCGTTCGTCGTCGCGCTGCAGGTCACGCTCTACACCGCCAATGACCGCAGCGACCGCGCCATCGAAACCTGCCTGGCGTATCTGCGAGATTTCGGCGTGGCATGGTCTCAACATCCCGATCGGCAAGAGGCCGAAGCCGAGTACCAGCTGCTCGTGCAGCGCCTTGCCGGCCGTCCCATCGAATCTCTCATCGACCTGCCGACGATCACCGATCAATCGCGCGCCGCGCCGCTGGCGGTGATGAGCGCGGCGCTCGCGCCGGCGTTCTTCACCGACCTCAACCTTGTCTGCCTGCTGCTGTGCCGGATGGCGAATATCAGCGTCGAGAACGGCAATTGCGACGCCTCGGCTCTGGCCTATGCGTATCTCGGGATGGTGGTCGGCCCGTGTTTCGGCGACTACGATGCAGCCTTCCGCTACGGCGATCTTGGACTTCGGCTGGTCGAGAGCCGGGGCCTCGGTCATTACAAGGCCCGCGTCCACCTCACCTACGGCGCCCACGTGCTGCCGTGGGCCCGGCCGCTGCACGAGGCACAACCCTATCTGCGCCGCTCCTTCGATGAATCCATCGAGACCGGCGACCTCACCTATGCGGGCTTCTCGTCGTGCACGCTGATCACCAATCGATTGTCGGCAGGCGACCCCCTGGACGAAATCGAAATCGAGGCGTCCGCCAGATTGGCGCTGATGCAGCGTGCCAAGTTCGGCCTGATCGTCCACATCATCACAACGCAGCTCCAATATCTCCGCTCGTTGCGCGGTGATACGGTCGCGCTCGGATCGCTGAACGGTCCCGGCTTCGACGAGACCGAATTTCATCAGATGCTCGCGGCTAATTCCAGCCTCGACATCGCTGCCTGCTGGTTCTGGATCCGCAAGATGCAGGCCTGCTATTTCGCCTGCGACCACGCCGGCGCTTTCGAGGCGCTGCGCAAGGCCGAACCGCTGCTGTGGACCACCGTGGGCCACCACGAGTATTCGATCTTTCATTTCTATCTCGGCGTCGTCAGCGCCGCGAACGCCGAACTCGACCACCCGCCGGAGCCGCGCGCCGCGCTGGAAGCGAGGCTCGCCACCGCTCATCGCCAATTGTCGGTTTGGGAAGCCCATAATCCCGGCAACTACAAGGGCGCGACGGCGTTGCTCGCCGCCGAGATGGCGCGACTGCAGAATCGCCCTTTCGAAGCCATGCAGCTTTACCAACAGGCTGTCTCCTCGTCGCGCAAAGTTCGCGTTTCGCAGGTCGAAGCGATCGGCCACGAATTGGCGGCGAAGTTCTGCCACGCTCAAGGCTTCGAGACCGCCTTTCAGGCCCATCTGACCAAGGCCCGCGATTGCTACCTGCAATGGGGCGCCACCGCCAAGGTCGAGCAGATCGACCGGCTTTATCCGGATCTTGCAGCGAGTTTTCCGACTGCAGCACAGGTGCCGCTGAGCATCACCGAAAGCCTGGATCTGGCGACCGTCGTCAAGACCTCGGAAGCGGTATCCAACGAACTCGGCGTGCCGCGCCTGATGGAAACCTTGATGACCCTGATGCTGGAGCACGCCGGCGCTCAGCGCGGTCTGCTCATCCTCGCACAGGGGGACGATCTGTCGATCCGTACAGAGGCGCGAACCGGCGGCGACGGCATAAGGGTTTCGCTCCGTGACGACCTGATCTCGGCCACGGAGTTGCCGGTCTCTCTCGTGAACCTCGCGGCCCGGACCGGCGAGGCCATCACGATCGACGACGCGCAAGCCAGCACGTTCAGCGACGATCCCTATATCGTAGCGACTGGAGCACGCTCGTTGCTCTGCCTGCCGTTGATGAAGCGCAACAAGCTGATTGCCGCCATCTATCTGGAGAACCACCTCGCGCCCGGCGTGTTTACGCCCCTGAAGCTGTCGGTGCTGAAGCTGCTGTCGTCGCAGGCGGCGATTTCGCTCAAGAACGCATTCCTGGAAGAGAAGGACGCGCTGCTCGAAGCCCTGCAGCGATCGCAGTCCGAATTGATGCGGGTGTCGCGGCTGACGGCGATCGGCGAACTGGTGATTTCGATCGCGCACGAGATCAATCAGCCGCTGACCGCGATCATCACCAATGCCGACGTCTGCCTGCGCTGGCTCGGCAACGAGCAGCCCTCGATCGCCGAAGCCCAGCAGGCCGCACGGCGAGTCATCGAGAACGGCCGGCGCGCCGCCGATGTGGTGCAGACGATCCGTGGCCTCGCGGTCAAGTCGGCACCTCAGATGTCGCCGGTCGACATCAACGCGGTCATCCGCGAGATCCTCGCCATCCTGCAGAACGAACTGCGTCAGAACAACATCCATCTCGAGACGCGTCTGACGGACGTCGACACCGTGGTGATCGGCAACAGGGTTCAGCTCCAGCAGGTACTGCTCAATCTAACGATGAACGCCATCGAATCGATGGCCGCGATCGAAGGGCGGCGGCACTTGACCGTCGCCAGCAATGTGAGCGGCGACGACAACGTCCTTGTCAGCGTCACGGACAACGGACTCGGCTTCGACGAGGACCGGATCGAAAAATTGTTCGAGGCTCTCGTTACCACCAAGCCGCACGGCATGGGGATGGGCTTGTCGATCAGCAGATCCATCGTCGAGGCCCATGGCGGCCATTTGAGCGCGACATCGCTCAAGCCGCACGGCGCCCGGTTTCAGTTCACACTGCCGCGATCGCTCTGATGATGTGCGCGTCCGCGCACAATCCAAACACGCACATCGTCGCGTACAAGCTCGCAACCCGACGGCGCGATCGTCCAATTCGCCGTGCGAAGTGACAATAGCGGGCCGCGTTTCTGGTCTAGATCGGCGAGGACACAGCTCATGCTCAACGAGGAGTACAACGCATGGCCTCTCCTGCAACGCCGACGGTGGTGCTTGTACACGGCGCCTGGGCCGACGGGTCGAGCTGGCGCCTGGTCATCCCGCTGCTGTTGAAGCAGGGCATTCCGGTCGTCGCCGTGCAGAATCCGACGACGTCACTCGCGGCCGATGTCGACGCAACGAAGACGGTGCTCGACGGCATCGACGGACCGGTGGTTCTGGTCGGGCACAGCTGGGGCGGCGCGGTGATCGCGCAGGCGGGCAACGATCCGAAAGTGAAGGCCTTGGTGTTCGTCGCCGCGCTGCCGCCGAAGGCCGGCGAGTCGGTCGGCGATTTGGTCGGCGCGCACGCCCCGCCGCCCGGCCTCGGCCAGATCATCGACAACGGCAAAGGCCTGCTGAAGCTCAGTGCCGAAGGCTGGATCAAGGATGTCGCGCAGGACATTCCGGAGGACGACGCCCGCGTCCTCGCCGTGCTGCAGCCGCCGCTCCCCACCACCACTTTCGGCGACAAGATCACCGAGGCCGCCTGGGCGACGCGGCCCAACTGGTACATCGTTTCCGCAAAAGATCGCGTCGTCAGCATCGAGCTGCAGCGCGAACTCGCAGTTCGGCTCAAAGCCAAGACGACCGAACTGCAGGCCAGTCATCTGTCGATCCTGTCGCAGCCGCAGGCCGTAGCCGACGTCATACTTGATGCTGTCGCCGCCGTCGCAGCGACCTGACTGGAACCGTCCCTCATGACAGATTCGACAAGCAGCGAAGCGGGACTGGCCTCGGCCGAGGCAGATCGACACACCCTCCGCATTTCGCGCCGAGACGTCGTAGTCGGCGCGGCCAGCGTCGCGCTACTCTCCGGCAGCGCGGCAGCTCAACCGAAACACCCTGTACCGATTTCCAAAGGAGACCAGACGATGAGCAGCGGATACGTCAAGACCAAGGACGGCGTCGAGATTTACTACAAGGATTGGGGTCCAAAGTCGGCGCAGCCGATCGTCTTCCACCACGGCTGGCCGCTGTCCGCCGACGACTGGGACGCGCAGATGCTGTTCTTCCTGGCGAACGGCTACCGCGTCGTCGCTCATGACCGCCGCGGCCATGGCCGCTCGTCGCAGGTGGGCACCGGCCACGACATGGACCACTACGCCGCCGACGCTTCCGCCGTCGCCGAGCATCTCGATCTCAAGAAGGCTGTGCATATCGGCCACTCCACCGGCGGCGGCGAAGTCGCGCGCTACGTCGCCAAGTTCGGCCAGCCGCATGGCCGCGTCGCCAAGGCCGTGCTGGTCAGCGCGGTGCCGCCGTTGATGCTCAAGACTGACAAGAACCCAGGCGGTCTGCCGATCGAGGTGTTCGACGGCTTTCCGCAGGCGCTTGCCGCTAACCGCGCGCAGTTCTTTCTCGATGTCCCCGGCGGTTCGTTCTACGGCTTCCACC
>NZ_BADD01000658.1 GCF_000333455.1 Rhodopseudomonas sp. B29 | reverse complement strand
GCCACGAATGGCCGCCGATCATCGAGGCCTTCTTTGGTGCAACGCTGCTCCACCGCACGCCCGTCGTCGGCACAATCATGTCGATGTCGGTGGCTCCCTTCCTGCCCCGAAGCCTGCCGCTGACGGTCGGGACCGATCTCATTGGCCGGGCCGCAATCGCCTCAGGATACAGACACATCGAATT
>NZ_BADD01000659.1 GCF_000333455.1 Rhodopseudomonas sp. B29 | reverse complement strand
CCAAAATGGCTCCGGCCGCTTGCCTAAGGCCTTCGCCGGACTTGACGGCGTTTGGCCCCCGTGGCCATGGTGCGGGCATGAACGGTTTCCTCGCCATTATTTTTTGCTGCGAGATTACGAGCTAGCTCAACGCTGGCTGAGGCCGTCTTTTCTCACACCGAGATCACTGGACGCCCGGCCGCAGGGGACGGGTGCCTATGGACTTGCGCCTTTACGATACGCTGACCCGCGACAAGCGGACGTTCGCGCCGATCGATCCGGCCAATGTGCGGATGTATGTCTGCGGCCCGACGGTCTACGACTTCGCGCATATCGGCAACGCGCGGCCCGTGATCGTGTTCGACGTGCTGTTCCGGCTGCTGCGCCATCTCTACGGCGAGAGCCACGTCACCTACGTCCGCAACATCACCGACGTCGACGACAAGATCAACGACCGCGCCGCCCGCGACTATCCGGGCCTGCCGTTGAACGACGCGATCCGCAAGGTCACCGAAAAGACCGAGCAGCAATTCCACGACGACGTCGACGCGCTGGGCTGCCTGCGACCGACGGTGGAGCCGCGGGCGACCGAGCATATCGGCGAGATGCGCGCCATCATCGAGAAACTGATCGCCGGCGGCTTCGCCTACGTGGCGGAGGGCCACGTGCTGTTCTCGCCGGCGGCGATGAACGCGGCCAATGGCACGCTGCCGCGCTACGGCGCGCTGGCTAATCGCTCACTCGACGAGATGATCGCCGGCGCCCGCGTCGATGTCGCACCCTACAAGCGCGACGCCACCGACTTCGTGCTGTGGAAGCCGTCGAAGCCGGGCGAACCGTCATGGCCGTCGCCGGGTGGTATCACCACGGAAGGCCGGCCGGGTTGGCACATCGAGTGCTCGGCAATGTCGTGGAAACACCTCGGCGAAACCTTCGACATCCATGGCGGCGGTATCGATCTGGTGTTTCCTCACCACGAAAACGAAGTCGCACAAAGCTGCTGCGCGTTTCATACGTCGCGCATGGCCCAGACCTGGATGCACAACGGCTTCCTTCAGGTCGAAGGCGAGAAGATGTCGAAGAGTTTGGGGAATTTCGTCACGATCAGGGAGTTGCTGGCGGGCTGGAAGGGGATCGTTTGGCGAGGAGAGATCATCAAGCTGGCTATGCTCTCCACCCATTATCGGCAGCCAATCGATTTCAGTGTGAGTGCTCTTGAGCAGTCCATGATTGCGCTGCGCTACTTCAAGCAGTGCGATAGCGGCGCGTTTAGTGAAGAGGCACCTTCTGACGAATTCATGAAGGCTCTTTCCGACGATCTAAACACTCCACGAGCGATTGCAGAGCTTCACCGACTGGCAAAATTTGCTCGAGAAGGCGATGCCCGTACCAAAGAGTTAATGACAAATTCTGTCGCAACGCTAGATCTCACGGTTCAGTCAGCTCGCAATAAGGTAGTTACGGGACTTCGGCTTCTAGGCATCGACATCAGGAATTATGATCCTGACTATCACCAGAAACTGATCTCACGAGAGCGGCAGGAAGCGATTGAGGACCTCATCGCCGCGCGCACCGCTGCCCGCACTAACAAAGACTGGAAAGAATCCGACCGCATCCGCGACGAACTCGCCGCGATGGGCGTGGTGTTGAAGGACGGCAAGGACAAAGACGGCAAACCGGTCACCACCTGGGAGATCGCGCGATGAGCATCCTCTCATTCGGCGTCATGGCCGGGCTTGCCCCGGCCATCCATCACACGAGAAACGCGGCCGTTCTTGCGAGGATGGATGCGCGGGTCGAGCCCGCGCATGACGTTCGTGTGTGTAGTGATGC
>NZ_BADD01000660.1 GCF_000333455.1 Rhodopseudomonas sp. B29 | reverse complement strand
ATTTTCAGACCGAGCCGACGCGCTATCGGCACTGGAAGCTGGCGGTCGACGACGAGGTGGCGACACTCACCATGGACGTCGACGAGAATGGCGGCCTGTTCGAAGGCTATCAGCTCAAGCTGAATTCCTACGACCTCGGGGTCGATATCGAACTCGCCGACGCGATGCAGCGGCTGCGCTTCGAGCATCCGGGCGTGAAGGTGATCGTGCTGCGCTCCGGCAAGAACCGCGTGTTCTGCGCCGGCGCCAACATCCGCATGCTGGCCGGCGCGACGCATGCTCACAAGGTCAATTTCTGCAAATTCACCAACGAGACCCGCAACGGCTTCGAGGACTCCTCCGAGTTCTCCGGCCAGCGCAGCATCGCGGTGATCAACGGCACCGCGGCCGGCGGCGGCTATGAGCTGGCGCTCGCGGCCGATCAGATCATCATGGCGGACGACGGCGCCGCCGCCGTGGCGCTGCCGGAAGTGCCGCTGCTCGCCGTGCTGCCCGGCACCGGCGGGCTGACGCGCGTCGTCGACAAGCGCAAGGTGCGGCGCGATCGCGCCGATTTCTTCTGCACCATCGAGGAAGGCATCAAGGGCAAGCGCGCCGTGCAGTGGCGCCTGGTCGACGAGATCGCGCCGAACAGCAAGCTCGAAAGCAAGATCGCCGATCGTGTGAAGGCTTTGGCCGCCTCGTCGCCGCGCAACGCCAGCGGCAAGGGTATCGAACTCACGCCGCTGACGCGCAGCTTCGATGAGTCCGGCGTGCGCTATCAGTTCGTCAGCGTCGATCTCGACCGCGACGCGCGCATCGCCACCATCTCGATCTCCGGTCCTGACTCAGCGCCGCCGGCCGATGTCGACGGGCTGATCGCGCAGGGCGCCTCCTATTGGCCGCTGCAGGTCGCGCGCGAACTCGACGACGCCATCCTGCATCTGCGCATCAACGAACTCGGCATCGCGATGCTGGTGTTCAAGTCGCACGGCGACAGCGCGCAGGTGCTGGCACACGATGCATTCCTCGACGCCAACAAGGTGCACTGGCTGGTCAATGAGATCCGCCACTACTGGAAGCGTGTGCTGAAGCGCGTCGACGTCACCTCGCGCACGCTGGTGACGCTGGTCGAGCCGGGCTCCTGCTTCGCCGGCACGCTGGCCGAACTCGTGTTCGCCGCCGACCGCTCCTACATGCTGATCGGCACCCGCGAGGGCGACAATCGTCCGGCGCCGACGTTGACGCTGAGCGCAATGAATTTCGGCCCGTATCCGATGAGCCACGGCCTGACGCGATTGCAGTCGCGCTTCCAGGCCGATCCCGACGAACTCAAGCAGGCCGAAGCGAAGATCGGCGAGCCGCTCGATGCGGAAGCTGCCGATGAACTCGGCCTCGTCACCTTCGCGCTCGACGACATCGACTGGGACGACGAGGTCCGCGTGTTCCTCGAGGAGCGCGCGTCGTTCTCGCCCGACAGTCTCACCGGCATGGAAGCCAATCTGCGCTTCGTCGGCCCCGAGACGATGGAGTCAAAAATCTTCTCGCGCCTCACCGCGTGGCAGAACTGGATCTTCCAGCGCCCCAACGCCGTCGGCGAAGACGGCGCCCTGCGCCGCTACGGGACGGGGCAGAAGGCCCAGTACGACATGACGAGGGTTTAAGGGCGAATAGGGAGTAGCGAATAGCGAATAGTTGCTCGGCCGCCAGAGCCTCGCTGTTCACCCCTCCCACTCGCTATTCGCTACTCACTATTCGCTCAAAGGAGCCGCCCATGAACATGAACATCATGAACGTCGACTACTCGACCAAGATCCCCAACAATGTCGACCTCGCCTCCGACCGCCAGGTGCTCAAGGCGCTGGAGGGCTGGCATCCCGGTTACATCGACTGGTGGAACGACATGGGGCCCGAGGGCTTCCAGGAGAAGCTGGTGTATCTGCGCACGGCCTATTCGGTCGATCCGCGCGGCTGGGCCAAGTTCGACTACGTCAAGATGCCGGACTATCGCTGGGGCGTGCTGCTGGCGCCGCAGGAGGAGAACCGCAAGATTCCGTTCGGCGAGCACTACGGCGAGCCGGCCTGGCAGGAAGTCCCCGGCGAATATCGCGCGATGCTGCGCCGGCTGATCGTGATCCAGGGCGACACCGAGCCGGCTTCGGTCGAGCAGCAGCGCCATCTCGGCAAGACTGCGCCGTCGCTGTACGACATGCGCAACCTGTTCCAGGTCAATGTCGAGGAAGGCCGCCATCTGTGGGCGATGGTGTATCTGCTGCAGAAGTATTTCGGCCGCGACGGCCGCGAGGAGGCCGATGATCTGCTGCGCCGCCGCTCCGGCGACGCCGACGCGCCGCGCATGCTCGGCGCGTTCAATGAAGCGACGCCGGACTGGCTGTCGTTCTTCATGTTCACCTACTTCACCGACCGCGACGGCAAGATGCAGCTGCACTCGCTGGCGCAGTCGGGCTTCGATCCGTTGTCGCGCACCTGCCGCTTCATGCTGACCGAAGAAGCGCACCATATGTTCGTCGGCGAGACCGGCATTACCCGCGTCATCCAGCGCACCTGCGACGCGATGCGCGCCGCCGGCATCACCGATCCGACCGACATCGCGAACGTTCGCGCGCTCGGCGTCATCGATCTGCCGACGATCCAGAAGAAGCTCAACCTGCACTACACGCTGTCGCTCGATCTGTTCGGTTCGGAAGTCTCGACCAACGCCGCCAACGCTTTAATTTTCGGCATCAAGGGCCGCTATCACGAGACCCAGATCGACGACGATCACCAGCTCAAGAATTCGACCTATCCGGTGCTGAAGCTGGTCGACGGCGTGATCAAGCGGGTCGACGAGCCGGCGCTGACCGCGCTCAACATGCGGCTGCGCGACGACTACTCGCAGGATTGCGTCAAGGGCCTGCTGCGCTGGAACAAGGTGATCACCACCGCCGGCTACGACTTCAAGCTGACGCTGCCGCACGTCGCCTTCCACCGCGCCATCGGCGAGTTCAAGGACGTGAACGCGACGCCGGAAGGCATCCTGATCGACGCGGGCACCTGGACCAAGCGCAAGGACGACTGGCTGCCGTCGACCGACGACGGCGATTTCATTGCGTCGCTAATGACGCCTGTCAGCGAGCCGGGCGAGTTCGCCTCCTGGATCTCGCCCCCGAAGGTCGGCATCGACAACAAGCCGGGTGACTTCGAGTACGTGAAGATCGAGGATTGATCTTTATCGCCACTTCTTCGTCATTCCGGGGCGCGCCGAAGGCGCGAACCCGGAATCCCGACATTGAAGAGGGATCGTTTCCAAAACTGCGAGATTCCGGGTTCGCGAGCTACGCTCGCGCCCCGGAATGACGAGTGGTGATGCTGTGCAACAGCAGCGAAGCCCGTAGGGCCGCGCTAATTGCCGGCGCCAGGCCGGCGCTTTCCTACGACTACAGCTCTCTTTTCAACCCTAAGACCTTCTGCCAGACTTCTCCCACGCCCGCGCAGACGGGCTTTTCGGGTTGGGAGGGTCTCCATGCTTACACGACGAGGATTTGCCGCTGTCGCAGGCTGTGCGATCTGCAGCATTGCAGGCTTTGCCGCGACTGAAGTCTCCGCTCAAGGCTCGGCGCCGACGACCGCCAATGGCGTTACCCGCAAGATCCTGAGCCGCACCGACGGCCCGGCCGCCGGCTACGAGACCATCATCATGGATGTGACGCTCGATCCCGGCGCCACCGTCGGCCGTCACACCCATCCGGGCATCGAGTCGACCTATGTGATGGAGGGCGAGCTCGAACTGCCGATCGAGGGCCGTCCGACCGTCACGGCCAAAGCCGGCGACGCCTTCCAGGTCCCGCCCGAAACCCCGCACGCCGGCGGCAAAGCATCGCCCGGCAAGACGCGGCTGCTCGTCAACTACATCGTCGAAAAGGGCAAGCCGCTGGCCAAGCCAGCGTAGAGTAGTTCTGCTTCTACGACGATCGCGCCGTCATCCTGAGGTGCCCGCTGGGCCGCGCTTTGCGCGGCGCTGCGGGCCTCGAAGGATGAGCTGCAAGCACTTGGCCGCATCCTTCGAGGCGCGCTACGCGTGCACCTCAGGATGACGACTCATTACTTCAGCGAAGGCGACTAGGCCGATTACTTCGCGCCGACTGGCTTCGGCAGGAAGGTCGGGCCGACCGTACGGATCTGGCTTGGGTCGGTCGCGGGTGCGCCGGGGTCGGGCGTCGACGGGGTGGCCGGGGGCGTCGCCGCGGCGGCCGGCTTGGCGGCGTTCTTGGCCGAGGCGCGCTGCGCCGGCGGCAGCGCCATACGCTTGGCGCTCTCTTCGGTGACGATGATGTCGCCGTGCTCGGCGGCGGACTTGTCGTCGACGCCCTTCAGCGCGTCGGCCCAGTTCTGGCCCGCGGCCTTGCAGGAGCAGGACGGGTTGAATTCCTGGCGATAACGGAACGCCGCCGGCAGCGAGGTGTAGGGCTGGCCGTTGATCGACACCGCCGAGTTGATGTCCTGGCCGGGATTGCGATACGCGTACAACGACGCCTCGGCGGCCGGGCACAGGCTCTTGCAGGTCTTCTCGTCGTCGGCGAAGCGGCTCGGCACCGTGGCGAACGAGATCGGGAAGTAATAGCCGTCGCAGCTGCGCACGCAGACGGTGCGGAAGGTGCCGCCCTCGGCGTTCAAATCAGCAGGCGGCGCACCCGGCGCGGCGCCGGGCGCCCCGCCATTGCCGCCGCCGAACAGATTGTTGAGGAAGCCGCCGCTCTGCTGCGCGGCCGCGGCGTATTGCGGGCCGCAGCTGTTCTGCGCCAGCGCCTGGATCACCGAGCGCCGCTGGTTCTCGCGATCGGCGCCGCCAGGGCCG
>NZ_BADD01000661.1 GCF_000333455.1 Rhodopseudomonas sp. B29 | reverse complement strand
CTGCTTGGGCTCGACGGCTATTGCGCGGCGACGCCGACCGACCATCGCGCCGGGGATATTCGGCATGTACTTGCCGGACGGCTGATGGCCGCGCTCGCTTTCGTCGAGACGCCTGATTGGGTGTGGTTCGAGCAGGGCCTGGCCTACGATAACGCACGCCTGCCGCAGGCGCTGCTGGCGACCGGGATGGCGACGAAAACACCGGCCTTTGTCGATGCCGGGTTGAGGTCGCTGCGCTGGCTGAGCATTCGACAAACCAATGCGCTCGGAAACTTCCGTCCTGTGGGTAGCAAAAGCTTCGGTGAACTGCGGCAGGCGCCCCGCGCCTTCGATCAGCAACCTTTGGAAGCGGCTGCGACGATCGCGGCCTGCCTTGCCGCATGGCGGGCCGAACGCGACGCAAATTGGAAGGCGCTGGCTCACAGCGCGTTCGCCTGGTTCCTCGGCGCCAACGATCTGTCGTTGGCGCTGGTTGATCTGGAGACGGGGGCCTGCCGCGACGGACTTCACCCCGATCGCGCCAACGAAAACTGCGGTGGGGAATCGTCGGTGTGTTATCTGCTCGGTCTCGCGGAGATCCGTCAGTCAGCACGCGCCGCCACCGGACTGACGAGGGCCGGGGCGCTGCGCGCCATGGGCAACTGAAAATTGAGCAACTGAAAATTGGGCTCCTGATGAGCCCTCATCGCCGCCGAGAAACTGAGGAAATTTTGTCACAAGCTCCCTTTCTAAATCGTCAGGCGCTGTATCTACGGCCGGACCCGGCGCGGGTCATCGTCCGTCCGTTCAAACCTGCGATCGAACCGCGCGATCTCAACCCGACGGATCAGACCCGTGCCAATCACATCGTCGACCGGGTTTTGGCGCTCGATGCCGACAGCGTCGCCGAACAACTCGCCGATGTTCTCGACAACTTCCTCGGCCGGCATCGCAACCTGCTGGAAAAATTCGAGGCTCGTGCGGAAGAGATGGACTGCGCGCTGTCAACGCACGATGCCTTTTCCAAGACCCAGCGCCAACTAATCGGCGCCTACTTTCTGGCCGAATATTCGTTCGAAGCGTCCGCGTTGTTCAACCCGAGTATCGTGCCGCATCCGGATCAGTCGGACGCGCCGCAGGGTGGTCTGCGCTTCATTCTGAGCCTGCGTGCCGTCGGCGAAGGCCACGTCTCGGCGCTGACGTTCCGCTCCGGCACGATCGCGGCCGACGGCGGCCTGACGGTCGATCCGACGGCGCGGCTCGCCTCGACGCCCCGGGTTTCGCAACGCCATTCGGTGCCGGAGGGCGAGGATGTACGCGTTCAGTTCAACCCCGACGAACACCTCAGCGAGCGCGTGATCTTTCCGGTGACCGCGGCGCAATCGAACGGCATCGAGGACGCGCGCTTCGTCAAATTCGACGACGGCCGTGATGCCGCGACCTATTATGCGACCTATACCGCGTACACCGGGCGGGCCATTCGATCCGAACTGATCGAGACCAGCGACTTCGTGTCGTTTCGGATGAGACCTCTGAGCGGCACTGCTGCACAGAACAAAGGGATGGCGCTGTTCCCGCGCAAGATCGACGGCAGGTTTGCCATGATCGCGCGCCAGGACAACGAGAACCTGTATCTGATCTACTCGGACGACCTGTCCGTTTGGAACGGCGGCCAGGCCGTCTTGAAGCCGCAGTTTCCTTGGGAGTTCGTCCAGATCGGCAATTGCGGGTCTCCGATCGAACTCGACGAAGGCTGGCTCCTGTTGACGCACGGCGTCGGTCCGGTTCGCAAATACTCGATCGGCGCGGCATTGTTCGACAAGGACGACCCGTCCAAGCTGCTCGCCCGCTCGCGCGAGCCGCTGGTGCGGCCTGAACCGTCGGAGCGCGAGGGCTACGTCCCCAACGTCGTGTACACCTGCGGTGCGATGCGGTACGACGACCAGATCATTCTGCCTTACGCGGTGTCGGACACTTACTCGAGTTTTGCGACCATCAAGATCGCGACTCTGTTGCAAGCACTGAGCTGATGATGGCTCCCACGCCGGAGCGCGGTCTCGACCGAGTCGCAAAGGAAGCGCAATGAACGAGCGGCTCGAGATGCTGAAGAAGGCCCGTGAGCGGATGCTGACCGACCGCGACGCGCACGCCAAGGTGTTGGCGGCGCCGTTCGATCGCGAAAATGCCGAGCGCGCCCGCAACAAATTCATCGAGCTGCAGGCGCTGGTCGAGGCGCTCGGTCGCGCCATCGCCGCCGAGACGTCGGTTTCGCTGGGGGCTGAAGCCGGCTAGCTACTAATCGGGATCGCGCGGCGAAGCGGCCCGCCGCTTCGCAAGAAAAAACGGACTTGGTCCACTTACACCGCTTCGTTCTTCAGCCCGAAAGCACAGGCGTCGCGGCACAGCACCGGCGACACCATGTTGATCAGCTTCGCTGCAGCTTGATCGACGTTCAGGCGCGCGGTGTCGAGGACGCCGGCGGCGCGGGCGTAGAGTGGCTCGCGGCTTTGCAGGATGGTGCGGAGTTCCTGCATCGCCGCGCGGTCGTCGGCCATCGGGCGCAGATCGCCCTGGCGGCGGACGCGGGACATGTGCTCTTCGGGTTCGGCTTTCAGCCAGATCGTGTAGAACGACGACAGGATCTGATCGAAAGTAATCGCCTCGGAGACGATGCCGCCGCCGGTGGCGAGCACCATCAGCTCCTTGCGGGCCAATAGCTGGTTCAGCGCCGACTGCTCCATCCGGCGGAAACCTTCCTGGCCGTACAGCGCGATGATCTCGGCCACCGACAGGCCGTTCTGCGCCTCGATTTCCTTGTTCAGCTCGACGAAGCTCCAGCCGATCTTGTCGGCGAGGATGCGGCCGAGCGTCGACTTGCCGGCGCCGCGCAGCCCGATCAGCGCCACGCCATGGAAGGCGTTCGCCCGCCGCGCGCCGGCGCCGAGCCGCCCCATGCCGGACAGCACGTCCTTGGCGTGGGCGATCTGCACCGGGCTGGCGCGGCGCACCAGATCGCGGATCACCGGCCAGTCGATCGACGCATCGCCGGACGGCAGGAGATCCTCGAGCGGCGTCGCCAGCGCGTCGGAGACGCGGCGCAGCAGCATGATCGAGACGTTGCCTTTGCCGCTTTCCAGCTGGGCGATGTAACGTTCGGAAATCCCTGAGACTTTCGCCAGCACCTTGCGCGACATGCCGCGCAGCCCGCGCAGCGTGCGGACCCGCTGGCCCAGTTCCAGCAGGAAGTCGGTGTCGGAATCGGCCTGTTCGGGCGTTTCGTGAAGTGCGCTCATTGGTTGAATCATAGTGCCGTGCAGGATTGACAGCAACCCGCCGCGGTGGCTTCTTATGCATTATAATTCTAATGAACTATAATTCCAAAGGGGAGGGCGCCATGAAGCTTGGCGGTACCGAGCGATGCACGGGATGACCGGGGCTGGGTCGTACAATGCGGTGAGCTGGCTGCTCGACCGCAATGTCACCGAAGGGCGGGGCGACAAGCTCGCCTTCACCGACACGGTGTCGGAGCTGAGCTACTCAGCGCTGCAGGCGCAGACCTGTCGCGCCGCGCATCTGCTCCGCCGGCTCGGCGTCCGCCGCGAAGAACGCGTGGCGATGATCATGCTGGACACGATCGACTTCCCGGTCGTGTTCCTCGGCGCGATCCGCGCCGGCGTGGTGCCGGTACCGCTCAACACGCTGCTGACCGCCGAGCAATACGCCTACGTGCTGGCCGACTGCCGCGCTCGCGTACTGTTCGTCTCCGAAGCGCTGTATGCGGTGGTGAAGGACATCCTCGCTGGACTACCCGATCTCGCGCATGTCGTGGTCTCGGGCAGCGACGCGCACGGCCATCTCAAACTCGCCAACGAACTGGCGCGCGAGACGGACAGCTTCGAGACCGCGCGCACCCACGCCGAAGAGCCGGCGTTCTGGCTGTACTCATCGGGATCGACCGGCATGCCGAAGGGCGTGCGGCATCTGCATGCCAATCTCGCCGCCACCGCCGAGACCTACGCCAAGCAGGTGCTGGGTATCCGCGAGGACGACGTCGTGCTGTCGGCGGCGAAGCTGTTCTTCGCCTACGGGCTCGGCAACTCGCTGACTTTCCCGATGTCGGTCGGTGCTACCACCGTGCTGAACACCGAGCGGCCGACACCGGCGGTGATCTACAGACTGATGCAGCGCTACAATCCGACGATCTTCTGCGGCGTACCAACACTGTTCGCAGCGATGCTCAACGATCCGACGCTGAAGAGCGAGACGGCAGGCACAAGGCTGCGGATCTGTACGTCGGCCGGCGAAGCGCTGCCGGAGTCCGTCGGCCTCACCTGGAAGGCGCGGTTCGGCGCCGACATTCTGGACGGCGTCGGTTCGACCGAGCTGCTGCACATCTTCCTGTCCAACGCCCCGAACGACATTCAGTACGGTTGAAAAGGACGGCCAGTGCCCGGCTACAAGGTGCGGCTGGTCAACGAAGCCGGCGCCGACGTTGCCGACGGCGAGGTCGGCGAACTGCTGGTCGATGCGCCGTCGGCCGGCGAGGGCTATTGGAATCAGCGCAGCAAGAGCCGCTCGACATTCGAGGGCCACTGGACCCGCACCGGCGACAAGTACACGCGCGACGCCAGCGGCCGTTACACCTTCTGCGGCCGCGCCGACGACATGTTCAAGGTGTCGGGCATCTGGGTGTCGCCGTTCGAGGTCGAAAGCGCACTGATCACGCATCCGGCCGTGCTCGAAGCCGCGGTGGTGCCCGACGCCGATTTCGACGGCCTGCTCAAGCCGCGCGCCTACGTCGTGCTCCGCGAAGGTTTTGCCGCGGACGGCCTGTACGAGCAACTCAAGGATCACGTCAAGCAGAAGGTCGGGCCGTGGAAATATCCGCGCTGGATCGAGGTGGTGACGAGCCTGCCGAAAACCGCGACTGGCAAGATCCAGCGCTTCAAACTGCGTGAGGGGGCGCGGTGATCGGCGATGCGGCTGTTTCGGCCGCTAACCACACATCTCGCCGTCATCCTGAGGCGCCGTCGCGCAGCGACGGCCTCGAAGGATGGGTCACACGGAGTGCGCGGCCGCATCCTTCGAGGCTCGCCGGAGACGGCGAGCACCTCAGGATGACGATGCTGTGCTCGCGATTAGCAAGCAGAGGGGTGGGGCAATGACCGTGCTCCAGTCCTCCGGGCACCTCACCATCGGCGATCATCAGCTCGAATATCGCATGATCGGCCCACAGCCATCCGAGGCGCCGACGCTGGTGCTGCTGCATGAAGGGCTGGGCAGCGTCGGGCTATGGGGCGATTTTCCCGACAAGCTCGCCGCGGCGACCGGCACCGGCGTGTTGGTGTATTCGCGCGCCGGCTACGGCCAGTCGAGCCCGGCCGAATTGCCGCGCAAGGTCGACTACATGCACCGCGAAGCGCTGGATGTGCTGCCGCGCGTCCTCGACGGGATCGGCTTCCGACGCGGCTTGTTAGTTGGTCATTCCGACGGTGCCTCGATCGCCGCGATCTACGCCGGCGGCGTGCCGGATCATCGCGTCCGCGGCGTCACGCTGATCGCGCCGCATTTCGTCGTCGAGGACGTCTCGGTCCAGTCGATCGCCGAGATCAAGCAGGCCTACGAGACCACCGAACTCCGCGCCAAGCTGGCGAAGTGGCACAAGCAGGTCGACAACGCTTTCCGCGGCTGGA
>NZ_BADD01000662.1 GCF_000333455.1 Rhodopseudomonas sp. B29 | reverse complement strand
GGGATTGCCCCTTCCCACCGACCTGCAGGAGGCCGTACAGGCTTCGCATCCGGACCTCGAAACGGTGATCGTGGCGATGACCGATCGCGCTAAGACTTACGATTACCCTGCTTCGGTCGTCTTCCAGATCAGGGAGGACGTAATCGAGGACTACGAGCGGGCGGCGGATGTGCTGAATGCCGGTCAGTTCGACGCGGTTTGTCTGCAGCACGAATTCGGCATCTTCGGCGGGGAGGCGGGAGAACATCTTCTCCTCGTGCTGTCGCGCCTCACCATGCCGGTTGTGACGACGTTTCACACCGTGCTCGCCGAGCCGACCGCGGCGCAGCGCCGAGTCATGGAACGGATCGTCGAGGCATCGGCCCGGGTCATCGTGATGACTAACAAGGGTCGCGAGCTGATGCGCTCCGTATATCGGGTCGCCGACGACAAGATCGAGGTCATCGCGCACGGCATTCCGGACGTCGCCTTCGCGTCGCCCGATGCGGCGAAGGCCAAATGTGGTTTCAGCGAACGATCGGTCGTGCTGACTTTCGGCTTGCTGTCACCCAACAAGGGCATTGAAGTCGTCATCGATGCGATGCCGTCGATCGTGAAGCGCTGCCCTGACGCGGTTTATGTCGTGCTCGGCGCGACGCATCCCAATCTGGTCCGCGATCAGGGCGAAGCCTATCGCGAAAGCCTGCTGGCACGCGTGCGCACGCTTAATATCGAAGATCATGTCGTTTTCTCCGATCAGTTCGTCGATCTGGCCACGTTGATCCAGTTCATTTCGATGTGCGACGTCTACGTCACGCCCTATCTGGACGAAGCGCAGATGACGTCGGGGACGCTCGCCTACAGCTTCGGGCTCGGCAAGCCGGTGGTCTCCACGCCGTATTGGCACGCCAGCGAACTCTTGGCCGACGACCGCGGCATCTTGGTTCCGTTCGGCGACGTCGCCGCGATCGGTCGCGAGATCGCCGAATTGCTCACCGACGACGCTCGTCGTCTGGCGATCGGTCGGCGTGCTTATGAGGTCAGCCGGTCGATGACTTGGAAGCGCACCGCCGGCGTCTACACGGCTGCCTTCGACGATGCACGGCAGGGCCACTGGCTCAGGGCCGTTCCGCAGCCCGTCAAGATCGCCGAATGGCGCGGCTCGGCGGCGCCGGCCATGCCGCTCGGCCACTTTCTGTCGATGTGCGACGATACCGGGTTGTTTCAACACGCCGTGTATTCGGTGCCCGATCGGCTGCACGGCTACTGCGTCGACGACAATGCGCGCGCGCTGCTGTTGGCCTGCGCGCTCAACAATCCGGGCGAACAGCCGCTACCGGATGTGATGACCGCCCGCTTCGCGGCGTTCATTCAACATGCCTGGAATCCGGACAACGGCCGCTTTCGCAACTTCATGGGCTTCAATCGAAGCTGGTTGGAAGCCAGTGGCTCCGAGGACAGCCACGGCCGCACGCTGTGGGCGCTCGGCGAGGCCCGTCGCAACGATAGCAGTGCGTCGCGTCGCCGCTGGGC
>NZ_BADD01000663.1 GCF_000333455.1 Rhodopseudomonas sp. B29 | reverse complement strand
TGTCGGGCTTGGAGACGATCTCCATCAGCGCGATGCCGCAGCGGTTCAGATCGATCAGGGACTGCGACGGCGACTTGTCGTGCAGCATCTTCGCCGGGTCCTGCTCGAGGTGCAGCCGCTCGATGCCGACCGTTGCGGTCCTACCGCCCTCGAGTTCGACGATCACCTCGCCCTCGCCGACGATCGGCGACTTGTACTGGCTGATCTGGTAGCCCTGCGGCAGATCCGGATAGAAATAGTTCTTGCGGTCGAACACCGAGCGCAAATTGATCTTTGCGTTCAGTCCAAGGCCAGACCGGATCGCCTGCTTGACGCACTCTTCGTTGATCACCGGCAGCATGCCGGGCATGGCCGCGTCGACCAGCGACACCTGGCTGTTCGGCGTGCCGCCGAATTCGGTCGACGCGCCGGAGAACAACTTGGCCTTGGTGGCGATCTGAGCGTGGATCTCCAGCCCGATCACGACCTCCCAATCGCCGGTGGCGCCCTTGAGGAGCTTTGCGGGTTTGACGGGTGCGTTCATCGGTTCAGGCCCACCACTTCGTCGGCGTAAAGCGCCCTGCTGCCTGCTCGATAACCTCGCCGAGCGAGAACAGCGTCTCTTCTTCGAACGGACGGCCGATCAGCTGCAACCCCAGCGGCAGACCCTGCGCATCGAGCCCGGCCGGCACCGCGATGCCCGGCAGGCCCGCCATGTTCACCGTCACGGTGAACACGTCGTTCAGATACATCTCGACCGGATCGGCCCCCGCCTTCTCGCCGATGCCGAACGCCGCCGACGGCGTCGCCGGCGTCAGGATCGCCGAGACGCCTTGGGCGAAGCACTGCTCGAAGTCACGCTTGATCAAGGTGCGGACCTTCTGGGCGCGGAGATAATAGGCGTCGTAATAGCCGGCCGACAGCACATAGGTGCCGATCAGCACGCGGCGCTTGACCTCGGCGCCGAAGCCGGCCGCACGCGTGTTCTCGTACATCTCGTTGACGTTGCGTCCGCTCACGCGCGCCCCGTAGCGCACGCCGTCGTAGCGCGCGAGGTTGGACGACGCTTCCGCCGGCGCGACGATGTAATAGGCCGGAAGCGCGTATTGGGTGTGCGGCAGCGACACCTCGACCAGTTCGGCGCCTGCGGCCTTCAGCCAGTCGGCGCCTTGCTGCCACAGCCGCTCGATCTCCGACGGCATGCCGTCGAGCCGGTACTCCTTGGGAATGCCGATCTTCTTGCCCTTCACAGAGGCGCCGATCGCAGCCTCATAGTCGGGGACCGGGCGGTCGACCGAGGTGGTGTCCTTGGCGTCGTAGCCCGCCATCGAGCGCAACAGGATCGCAGCGTCGCGCACCGAGCGGGCGATCGGACCGGCCTGATCGAGCGACGATGCGAAGGCGACGATGCCCCAGCGGGAGCAGCGGCCGTAGGTCGGTTTGATACCGACCGTGCCGGTGAACGCCGCCGGCTGACGGATTGAGCCGCCGGTGTCGGTGGCGGTGGCGCCGAGACACAGCCCGGCCGCCACGGCCGCAGCCGAACCACCGGACGAACCACCCGGCACCAGCTTGGTATCCGAGCCGGCGCGCCGCCACGGATTGACGACCGATCCGAAGCACGAGGTCTCGTTCGACGAGCCCATGGCGAACTCGTCGTTGTTGAGCTTGCCGAGCAGCACCGCGCCGTCGCGCCACAGCTGCGATGACACCGTCGACTCGTAGGTCGGCGTGAACTCGCCGAGGATCTTCGAGCACGCGGTGGTGCGTACGCCATTGGTCGCGAACAGATCCTTGATGCCGAGCGGGATGCCCTCGAGCGGCCCCGCCTCGCCCTTGCCGATCCGCGCATCCGACGCCTGCGCCATCGCCCGCGCCTGGTCGGGCGTCTCCAGCACATAGGCATTGAGCCCGCGCGCCGCCTCGATCGCGGAAAGATGCGCGTCGGTCAGCTCGACCGCAGTGAAGGATTTTTGCGCGAGGCCGTCTCTGGCCTCGGCGAGCGTCAGCGATGTCAGGTCGGTCATCTTGAACGGGGCGCCTGCATGATGGGAGCGGTTCAGGCGCCATCCGCATCGCGGATCTGGTGCCTGGACGTTCCGCGCTGGCTAGCACAGCCCCCCCTCAAAATGAAGGGATTGTCCGCCAACGGCCGGCATAGGAGCATTCCGGCATTGACCAATCGATTATTGTAGTTACATAATTCATGGCGATTACATTGGTACTGCCATGCCAAGGAAGAAGTCCGCTGGGCCGCCCTCTTTCGGCAAAGCTTTGACTGACGATCCCGACGACGCGCCCGAGTTGCTCGACGAATTTTTCCTTACTGGAGAGATCCGCGAAGGCGACAAGATCATCCGCCGTGGCCGGCCACCGTTCGGTGCGCAGCCGAAGAGCTCGGTGACATTGCGGCTGGATGCCGACGTGCTCGACGCCTATCGTGCGCTCGGACGGGGTTGGCAGTCGCAGATCAATGCAGACCTGCGCCGCGTGCGGAAGCTGAAGAAGGCGTGAGCTACTTGTTCACCGGGCTGCAGAAGAACGGCGACAGCGTCTTGTCGTCCTCGGGCCGGTCGCGGCGGGCTTTGTCTGCGGCCTGCATCTGATCGAGCACGGCATCGACAGCTTCATCCGGATCAGCGCCCTTGCCCTGCCGCTCCATCGCGTCGAGATAGTCCATGTAGGCTTGATAAGCCTTCTCGTCGTCGCAAAGCAGGCACATCGGCGTCGTCCTATTATTCGACCACCTTGGGCACCACGAAGAACTGCTCTTCAGTCGCCGGCGCGTTCGCTAACAGCTGATCGATAATGCCGCCATCGCTCACGACGTCGGCGCGCATCTTCATCTCCATCGGCGTCACCGAGGTCATCGGCTCGACGCCCTCGACGTCGACCTGCGACAGCTGCTCGACGAACGCCAGCATGGCGTTGAGCTCACCCTGCAGATGCGGCACTTCGTCGTCGGTGACGGCAATCCTTGCCAGATGCGCAACACGGCGGACGGTGGCGGCGTCGACGGACATTATATAATGACCCTTCGGGACAATGCGATGGCCGTCCTATAGCAGAGCGGGCTTTCGCGCCGCAACCGAAGCATCAGCGAGAGAGCTGGCTCAGCCGCGCCAGCGCCGCACCGGCGAAGGCACGCGTCAGTTCCTCGGCCGGCAACTCCTTGCCCAGCCGGACCGCCTGTCCGGCCCACAGATTGGTGAAATCCACCCGCCCCTGCTTCTCCGCTGCCGCTTTCAGCGGACCGAGGGCCGCCGACGCGTGCGGGAACGCCGGCGCATCGGCCGTCACCGGACCGACTTCGCGCATCACCCGATTGATCACGCCGCGCGCCGGCCGGCCTGTCATCACATTGGTGATCACGGTGCCGTCGTCGCTCGCCTGGGCCAGCGCGCTGCGCGCCGGCGTGCTGATCTTGGATTCCGGGCAGCGCAGATAGGCGGTGCCCATTTGCACCGCGGACGCGCCGAGCGCAAACGCTGCCGCAGTGCCGCGGCCATCGGCGATGCCGCCGGCCGCGATGACGGGCACCCGCACCGCATCGACGATCTGCGGCAGCAGCGCGAACAGTCCCGGCTGCTGGCCGATACTTTCGGTCATGAACATGCCGCGATGACCGCCAGCTTCCGCGCCCTGCGCAATGATCGCATCGACGCCGTGCTCTTCGAGCCAGATCGCTTCGCGCACGATCGTCGCTGACGCGATCACCTTGGCGCCGCAGGCTTTGACGCGATCCAGCAACGATTTCTCAGGCAGACCAAAATGGAAGCTCACCACTTCCGGCCGCAGCTCTTCGACCAGCGCGCACATCGCTTCATCGAACGGTGCGCGGCTCGCAGCCGGCACCGGCATCGATGGATCGAGCCCATACTCGGTGAAGTAAGCGGCGAGCCGCTGCCGCCACACAGCTTCGCGTGCCGCGTCGGGCTGCACCGGCGTGTGACAGAAGAAGTTGAGATTGATCGGCGCCGACACTTGCTGGCGGAAGATGCCGACCTGCTCACGCGCCTTGTCGGCGCTCAGCATCGCGCACGGCAGCGACGCCAAGCCACCGCCCTTGGCGACAGCGATCGCGAGTTCGGCGTCCATCGCGCCGGCCATGGGCGCCAGCAGTATCGGAAACTCGATCCCGAACAGATCGAGCAGGCGGCGGTCAGGCCACATCGTCAGCTCTCTATAGATGATGAAGGAGAGGCAGCGCCGTTGCCGCCGGAACCGACTTTATACGCGCGCAACGTGCGGCGCTATCCCGCCAGCGGGCGGCCGATCCGCAGTTTCAGCACGAAGCGGCGAAGCGCCACGCCGGCCCAGATCGCCTCCGCGATGCCGAATGGCCAGGCGCCCTGCAGGAAGCCGTAGATCGAGCCCAGCGCGCAGGCGATGGCGAACACCAGGATGAACCACGGGCTGCGATCCTCGACCGCGTAGCTGATCACCATCACGGTGACGGCAAACAATCCGAACCAGGTCAGCGCGTCCATTCTGCGTCCTTTGGCAATGCAACCTTTTTAGCGCAAGCGAGCCTCTTCCATCCAGAAGCCTTGGCGCCGCAGTGAGCCCCACCTTTGCCCGGCTCGCCTCCGCCGTGCTATGCGCAGCCGCATGCCAGCTCCCATCCTGCCCTTGATCGACGCCGTTCCGCTCTGGCCCGCACGCGGCGCCCTGCTCGGCCTCGACCTCGGCACCAAGACCATCGGCGTCGCCGCCTCCGATCCCGATCGGCGGCTCGCCACCGGCGTCGAGACCATCGCCCGCAAGGCGTTCACCGCCGACGCGCAGCGGCTGCTGGCGCTCGCGGCCGAACGCTCGGCCAGCGGCTTCGTGCTCGGCCTGCCGCTCAACATGGACGGCAGCGAAGGTCCGCGCGCGCAATCGACCCGCGCCTTCGCCCGCAATCTGTCCCGCCTCACCGAGCTGCCGATCGGCCTGTGGGACGAGCGGCTGTCGACGGTTGCGGTCGAGCGCGAACTGATTGCCCAGGACGTCAGCCGCGCCAAGCGGGGCAAGGTCATTGACGAGCACGCCGCGATCTTCATCCTGCAAGGCGCGCTCGACCGGCTCGCCACGTTGAGGCAGTCCGGCGGCTGAGCGCTGACGCGGAGCCGGCGATGACGTGCGTGTGCGGATCAGGAAAGCCTTACGAGGATTGTTGCGGTCCGCTGCTGGCGCGCAAGCGAGAGGCCGCGTCACCCGAAGCGCTGATGCGCTCGCGCTACGCAGCCTACGTGCTGAAGGATTTCGATTACATCGTCGAGACGACCGATCCTGACACGCGCGACCTGTTCGACCACGACGCCAACCGCGCCTGGATGGAAGAGTCGAGCTTCGTCGACCTATTGGTGCTTGCCGCCAGCCACAAAGGCAGCCGTGGCACCGTCGAATTCGTCGCCCGCTTCAAACGCGGCGACGCGCCCGAACAAACCCACCACGAACGCTCGCAATTCCGCAAACACAAGGGCCGTTGGTACTTCTCAGCGGGAGAGACGGTGGGCTGAGAGCCACCAGCTCTCCTCCGTCATTGCGAGCGAAGCGAAGCAATCCAGCGCAGTGCAAGAAGCTGGATTGCTTCGTCGCTTCGCTCCTCTCAATGACGAAGAGACGTCCAGTCAGAGCTCCGGCAGCGCCCTCGCCAGCAGACTTCGCGCCTGCTCTGCCGTGAGATCGGCGGCGCCGTACATCGAAGTCGGATCACCGGCGAGGCGGGTCCTTGCAAAGACTTCGGCGTGCGGCGGATAGACTTCGTTGAGCGCCGCGGCCGCAGCGAGCTTGGCCAGCGTCTCGACCGCGAGCCTTGCGGTGCGTTCGTTGTCGGCCTGCAGCAGCGCACGGGCGACGCGGCTGGCGGCGGCCGGGCCGCCGGTCAGCGCCGCGGTCTCCTGGATCAGGGTCTGCAGCACTTCGGTGCCGGCATCGCTTTCGCGCGACATCGCGCGCAGCACGTCGAGGCACATCACGTTGCCGGAGCCTTCCCAGATCGCATTGACCGGCGCCTCGCGATAATGCCGCGCCAGGATGCCGTCCTCGACGTAGCCGTTGCCACCGAGGCACTCCATCGCCTCGTAGACGAAGCCGGGCGCCGTCTTGCAGATCCAGTACTTCACGGCCGGCGTCATCAGCCGCATGTAGGCGGCTTCGAGATGATCGTGCGGCGCCTGATCGAAGGCCCGGCACAGCCGCATCACCAGCGCGATCGAGGCTTCGACCTGCAGGGCCATGTCGGCAAGCACGCTCTGCATCAACGAGTGATCGGACAGATGTTTCTGGAACACACTGCGATGCCGCGCATGGTGCAGCGCGTGCGCCAACGACGAGCGCATGATTCCCGCGGACGCGATGGCGCAGTCCTGCCGCGTCAGCTGCACCATCTGAATGATGGTGCGGATGCCGCGTCCCGCTTCACCGACCGGCACCGCATAGGCGCCGGTGAACTCGACTTCCGACGACGCGTTGGAGCGGTTGCCGAGCTTGTCCTTGAGCCGCTGAAACTGCAGCGCGTTGACTGAGCCGTCCGGCGCGAAGCGCGGCATGAAGAAGCAGCTCAGCCCCTCCTCGGCCTGCGCCAGCACCAGGAAGGCATCGCACATCGGCGCCGACATGAACCATTTGTGGCCGACGATCCGATACGCATCGCCGTCGCGGATCGCACGCGTCGCGTTGGTACGCACGTCGGTGCCGCCCTGCTTCTCGGTCATGCCCATGCCGACGCTCATGCCGCGCTTGGTAGGCCACGGCGCAAACGTCGGATCGTAGTTGCGGCTGCCGAGCACCGGCATCACTTGCGCGAGCAGATCGGGCTGCGCCGCCAGCGCCGCCACCGAGGCGCGTGTCATTGTCACCGGGCAGAGGTGTCCGGCTTCGACCTGCGCGGCCATGTAGAACTTCGCCGCCCGCACCACTTCGGAGGCGCCACCGGCCGGCTTGCCGTGCTCATCCCAAGTGGAATTGTGCAGCCCGGCCTGGAAGCTGGCGGCCATCAGCTCGTGATAGGCGGGATGAAACTCGACCTGATCGCGGCGCTGGCCCTTGGGGTCGAAGGTTTTCAGCTTCGGCGTGATCTCGTTGGCGAGCCGGCCGTACTCGGCCATCTCGGCCGTGCCCCATTTCCGGCCGAACGCCTCGAGTTCGACGTGGGCGTTGCCGCCGTGATTGAAAGTCACCGCCTCGACCAGCGGCCGGTCGATGCCGAACAAGTCGACGTCCTCGAGCGGCGGCGACTGGTTGAACACCTCGTGGGTGGCGAAGGAAGGCTGAGTCATGTGGATCCCCAAGAGGGCGAACGATTCGGCGGCATGTTATGCGCAAAGCCGCCCCAGATCACGCGGCGACGGCTCACTTCATCCGTTCGCGCGCGGCCTTGAAGCCGGTCACGAAGCGGGCCAGCGTGTGTGACGTCTCGCCGCGCGGCAGCATCACCTCGACCAGTGAGAACACCCCGCGCCGTTCCACGGCACGATCCAGCGCGACCGCAAGCTCGGCCCGCGTCGCCACACGCTCGCCGACGCCGCCGATCGCATTCGCGACCTGGGCAAAGTGCCAGTCGTCGAGATCGTTGAACTTCGACTCCGGCTGGAACACCCGCAGCATTTCCCAGCTGCAATTGTTGAACAGCACCACGATCGGATCGAGACCGTAGCGCTTGCAATTCCCCAGCTCCCAGCCGGTCATCTGGAACGCGCCGTCCCCGACCAGGATCAGCGGCCGCAGCCCGGTCATGGCCACGCCGATGCCGGCCGGCACGCCGAAGCCCATGCCCGCGTAGTAGCCGGGAGCGGCCAGCGCGGTGTTGTCGATCTCCATCGCGGTGAACAGGCAATCGCCGATATCCGCCGTCATCGGCATGGCGCCGTGGCGATCGAACAGATCGTTGATCGCGGTGGCGATGTCGGACGGCGCAATTGCGCCGCTATCAGCGGCGAGGCCGCGCGGATAGCTGATGCCGTTGCCAGAATTGCGCGGACGCTGCGGTTGCTGCGCCGCCCGCGCGTCAAGCCCGGCAACCAGATCGGCCAATGGCAGGTCGCGATAGACGTGATGGCCGATCTGCACTTCGCGCCCCGTCGCCAATACGGTGCGGCGAGGATCGGTCATGTTGTTCGACAGCGCGAAGTTGGTGTCGCACAGGATGACGCCGAACATCAGCACCAGATCGGCGTTCTCGACCAGCGCCGACAGCGCCGGATCACCAGCCGCGCCCAAATAGGTTCCGGCGACGACGTCCTCGCCTTCGAGCAGGCCGCGGCCCATGAAAGTCGTCACCACCGGCACGCCGAGCTTGCGCGCCAGCGCAGCGACGTCCTTCTCGACGCCGTAGCGGCGGATCTCGATGTCGACCACCATCACCGGCGACGCAGCCTTGGCGATGCGACCGAGGATTTCGTCGCAGCATTCGGCGAGCGCGCCCGGATCGGCTTCGCGACGCGGCAATCTCACCACCGGCTCGACCTGGGCGTCGACCATATCGCGGGGCAGTTCGATATAGACCGGCAACGACAACTCGAGTGCGCTGCGCAGTACCCGGGCGATTTCGGCCGGCGCGGTCGCCGGATCGTTCAACACCGCCTGGGCGCAGGTCACTTCCTTGAAGACGGCGAGCTGGCTGTCGACGGTGCGGACCTGGTGATGCAGCAGATAGCCGCTGGTGCGCTCGCGCGCGCCCGGCGCGCCGGCGATCACCACCACCGGCGAGCGCTCGGCGTAGGCGCCGGCGATCGAATTGACCAGGTTGAAGGCGCCCGCTCCGTAGGTCACGACCGCGACGCCGAGGCCACCGTGATAACGCGATGCCGCATCGGCCGCGAAGCCGACCGCCGGCTCGTGGCTCAGTGTGAAATACGGCAGCGTGCCGCTTTTCTCGATCACCTTGAAGAACGGCAACACGAAATCACCCGGGATGCCGAAGATTTCGTTGGCCCCATGCGCCTTCAGCGCATCGAGCAGAGCGTTGGCGAGCGTCGGCATGGCTGGTTCCTGAAACGGTGCACAGTCAGCGGATCGAACCGCTTTACCAGAGCTTGCGACCTTCGACCAACGCCGCACGCCGCGGGGGATTATTGCCAGGGCCGGCGGGAACGCGCTTGCCGGGCTTTCCGTCTCTCCCTATAGGTTTGGCTTTAATGACCCCCGAACCGAAATCGACTTTTGTCCTCGGCCACCGGCATTTGCTGGGGATCGAAGGGCTTTCCGCCGCCGACATCACCGGCCTGCTCGACCTGTCGGAAGAGTATGTCGAGCTCAACCGGCAGATCGACAAGAAGCGCACCAGCCTGCGCGGTCGCACCCAGGTCAATCTGTTCTTCGAGGCCTCGACCCGGACGCAGTCCTCGTTCGAGATCGCCGGCAAGCGCCTCGGCGCCGACGTCATGAACATGAGCGTGTCGTCGTCCTCGATGCGCAAGGGCGAGACCCTGATGGATACCGCGGTGACGCTGAACGCGATGCACCCGGACATCCTGGTGGTCCGCCATCACGCCTCCGGCGCGGTGGAACTCCTGGCCCGTAAGGTCGACGGCTCGGTCATCAACGCCGGCGACGGCGCGCACGAGCATCCAACCCAGGCGCTGCTCGACGCTCTGACAATCCGCCGCAACAAGGGCCGGCTCGAAGGCCTCGTCGTCGCGATCTGCGGCGACGTCATGCATTCGCGTGTCGCCCGCTCCAACATCCTCTTGCTCAACACCATGGGCGCGCGTGTCCGCGTGGTCGGCCCCTCCACGCTACTCCCACCAGGCATCGAACGCCTCGGCGTGGAAGTCGCGCGCGACATGCGCGAAGGGCTCGAAGGCGCCGACATCGTGATGATGCTGCGGCTGCAGCGCGAGCGCATGAACGGCTCGTTCGTGCCGTCGAGCGGCGAGTATTTCCACTACTTCGGGCTCGACCAGAAGAAGCTGGCCTATGCCAAGCCCGACGCGCTGGTGATGCATCCGGGGCCGATGAACCGCGGCGTCGAGATCGACTCGATCGTCGCCGACGGCGCCCAATCGCTGATCCGCGAGCAGGTCGAGATGGGCGTCGCCGTGCGCATGGCGGTGCTCGAAGCGCTTGCCCGCAACCTGCCGAACGCCTGAGCTGGAACGGGACCGACCATGCTGACCGACCGCCGCCCGATCCTGCTCGCCAACGCCCGCCTGATCGACCCTGCCCGCGACTTCGACGGCATCGGCGATGTGCTGATCGCCGACGGCGTCATCCGTGACGCCCGCCGCGGCATCGGCGCCGCCGGCGTGCCCGAAGGCACCGGACATCATCCATTGCCACGGCATAGTGGTGGCGCCCGGCCTCGTCGACTGCGGGCCTTCGTCGGGGAGCCCGGCGCGAGCCATCGCGAGACTTTGCCTCCGCAGCCAGGCCGCTGCGGCCGGTGGAATACCACATGGTCTGCCAGCCCAACACCTCGCCGGTGATCGACAATTCGGCCACCGTCGACTTCGTGATGCGCCGCGCGCGCGACACCGCGATCGTCAACATCCACCCGATGGCGGCGCTGACCAAGGGCCTCGAAGGCGCCGAGATGACCGAGATCGGCCTGCTGAAGGCCGCCGGCGCAGTGGCCTTCAGCGACGGCGACATCTCGATCACCAACGCCCAGGTGATGCGTCGCGCCCTCACCTACGCGCGCGACTTCGACGCGCTGATCGTGCATCACACCGAGGATCCCGACCTCGTCGGCGAAGGCGTGATGAACGAGGGCGAATTCGCCACCCGGCTCGGCCTCGGCGGCATCCCCTGCGCCGCCGAAAGCGTGATGCTCGAGCGCGACATGCGACTGGTGAAGCTGACCGGCGGCCGTTACCACGCCGCATCGCTGACCTGCATCGAGTCGCTGGAGATCCTGCAGCGCGCCCGCGATCTCGGGCTACGTGTCTCGGCGTCGGTGTCGATCAATCACGTCACGCTGAACGAGAACGATATCGGGCCGTATCGCACCTTCCTCAAGCTGGCGCCGCCGCTGCGCACCGAGGACGACCGCAAGGCGATGATCGAGGCGCTCGCCTCGGGTCTCGTCGACGTCATCATGTCGGACCACAATCCGCAGGACGTCGAGGTCAAACGCCTGCCCTTCGCCGAAGCCGCCGCCGGCGCCGTCGGCCTCGAAACCATGCTGCCGGCCGGATTGCGGCTGGTGCATAGCGGCGAGCTCGATCTCCTGACGCTGATCCGCGCGATGTCGACGCGGCCGGCCGAACTGCTCGGCCTGCCCGGCGGCACGCTGCGCTCGGGCGCGCCGGCCGACCTGATCGTGATCGATGCCGACACACCGTGGATCGTCGATCCGAACGAACTGAAATCGAAGTGCAAGAACACGCCGTTCGACGAGGCCCGGTTCTCCGGCCGCGTCGTCCGCACCATCGTCGGCGGCCGCACCGTCTACGAGCACGTGAGTGCGCATTGAGAGGCTGAGATGCAGCCTGAGAAACTACGGATGACTTATCCTCGTCATTGCGAGCGAGGCGAAGCAATCCAGCTCCGTGCACTGAGCTGGATTGCTTCGTCGGCTTCGCCTCCTCGCAATTGACGGCAATTATTTGAGGAGACCCCAATGCTGATCGGCATCTACATCGCGGCGCTGCTGCTCGGTTATTTGTTCGGCTCGGTGCCGTTTCGGGTTGATCCTCACCAAGATTGCCGGGCACGCAGGATTTGCGCAGCATCGGCTCCGGCAATATCGGTGCCACCAATGTGCTGCGCACCGGCCGCAAAGGCCTCGCCGCCGCAACGCTGCTACTGGACGCGCTGAAGGGTACGGCTGCGGTCATCATCGCCGCGCAGTTCGGCGGCGCCGAAGCCGCGATGCTGGCCGCACTTGGTGCGTTTCTCGGACACCTGTTTCCGATCTGGTTGAAGTTCAAAGGCGGCAAGGGCGTCGCCGTCTATATCGGCGTGCTGATCGGCCTGTTCTGGCCCGCCGCCGTGGTGTTCTGCGTGCTGTGGCTCGCCACCGCGTTCACCACCAAGTACTCGTCGCTCTCCGCGCTGGTCGCCGCGTTCGTCACCCCGATTTTTCTGTGGTGGTTCGGCCACCCCGCCCTCGCCTCGCTGTTTGCTGTGCTGACCCTGCTGCTGTTCTGGATGCACCGCGAAAACATCAAGCGCCTGCAGAGCGGCACCGAGAGCCGGATCGGCGAGAAGAAGTAACCGGCGTTCGAAGAGCCGACCACCGTTAACCTGCACTCCGCGCCGCAGCAGATACGGATCGGTCGGCAGTCTCGAAGCGCCCGAAATCGAGCGCCATCGCGGTCAGCCGCGCCGGCCGAAGCAACCACAACAGTAACGA
>NZ_BADD01000664.1 GCF_000333455.1 Rhodopseudomonas sp. B29 | reverse complement strand
GGGTGGCAACGGAAAGGCTGCGGAGACGCCGGCCGAGGCCGCAGCGGCGGCGCCGCACGCCAACTGATCAGCCCGAACGACAACCTTGCTCCAATCGTCATTGCGAGGAGCGAAGCGACGAAGCAATCCAGCTCCGTGCACGGGGCTGGATTGCTTCGCTTCGCTCGCAATGACGAAGGAGGTCGTGTTGGGCGACAGGCTGCACGCCTTCAGTCCTCGTGCACCAGAAACAAGAATCCGGTGATCGCCGCCAGAAACGCGAACGAGCCGGACACGCCTACGACGAATACGACCCGCACCAGCGTCGGTGCCTCGCTGGTGGCGATCACGGTCGACAGGCCGAAGTAATTCTGAAACAGCACAATGCCGGCGAACACCGCGCCGAAAACTGCGCCCATGCCGAAATGGCCAGCGACCTGCAGCCATTTCTTGCGCTCGTAATCCCGGCGTCGATCGTCTCGCATGATGGGCGAGTTTAGCCGGACCACGTGACGGCGCAAAGTGGCGGCTGCCGCAGCGGCAGCGAGTGCAAGCGCGCCTCACGCGATGTGTCAAATTGAACTCAGTGGCGCGAGAACAGATCGCGCAGCTTGCACAGCGTGGTGGTGATGTCGAAGCGTTGTTCGGGCAGCGTTTCGCCCTTGAGGATGTGGTCCAGCGCGGCCGCCGGATCGGTCTCACCGGTCAGCACAACATCGGCGCCGCGCTTCTTCATGTGCCGCACGTAGCCGTCGCCGGCGCTGCAGGCGACGATCAGTTCGACCCCGTCGAGCGGGTGCGGGCCATCGTCCTTGAAGTAGTGCGGCAACTGTTCTCTAGCGAGCTCGATGCGCGTGGGCGCAGGCAGTGTCTGACCTTCACGATACTCGGTCAAATCAAACACCAGCCAGTTCGGCGCCTGTCCGGCATGGCCGCTGATTGTGGCCCAATCCTTGGTCGGAAACGCGATTTTCATGCCTGCCGCAAGCCTCGCTGCGATCCTGACGAGATCGACGGTGAACGGCCTGCTCAATTCTGCGGCCCCGCAAAATAGAGCCGACAGAGCGCCCTTCATCAACCGCGCTCGGACACAACGTCATGAGCAATTCGTCGAAGTCTCTGCCGGGCAGTTCGCGTCACCGGGTCGGTGCGGCAAACTTGTTGGTGGACGCGAATGGCGCCGCCGGCGGCACGACACGATACAGCGCCACATAATCGCCCTGAACCGCCGTCGCGAGTTCGGGCAGAGGTGCGGTCGGAGGTGGATCGAGCATCAGAACGGCATCGAAGCGATGTGGCCAGTCGGCCAGATAGCGCCTGCATCTGGGCAAGGAATCCGGCTGCTGGTCGGCTGCCTGCGACAATTGCGACGGCGTCGCCGGCTCGCACAGCGGCCCCGCATACGGAGTGAAGGCCGGCTTCACCACCAGCGGCTGCTGCGACGGATCGGCGAACAACAGCGGCCAGAAGGCATGGCGCTCGATCAGCAGCAACGCGCCGAGATGATTGTCTATCGGGAAGTAACCGGCCAGGGCACGCCCGGCGCGGGCCGCGGCCACGATATCGATGTCGCGGCCGCGTGCCATCAGCACCCGCTCGCCCGGCTCGACCGTTGCGATCGCCGCACGCAACTCGGCGAGGTCGCGGCGATGGGCGTACCAGCCGTCTGCCACAAATGCCGAGCGGCCAACGATCGTCGCGGTCATCAACGCGGCGACCACGATCGCTCGTCGGGGCGACAGTTGCGGCTGCAGTCCGGCAAACAGCAGCATCGCCGCCATCACCGCGATACGCACATCGAGAAAACTACCGCCTTTGTACATCGCCGGCACCGCCGTGAAGACCAGAGCCAGCACCACGAGCGACAACGGCACCGCCGGCGCCAGCCGGATGCCGCGCGCGACCAGCACAAGCGCGGCAAACAGCGCCAATCCGCTCAGCGCAGTGACCGTCTCGCTGGTCGTCATCACCGGCGCCAGCAGATCCCAAAGCTTGGCCAGCCCCCGCCAAGGCCCGACCCCCGCCTCCGCTTCGGCAAGCGGGCTCGCCAGATACAGAGCGACGACCGGGCTCAGCGTCAGCGCCAACAGGATCGCCGAGACGCCCAAGTCACGGATCATCGGCGCGCCGTCGCGGCGGGCCCGCAGGATGCGCGCCAGCTCCTCGCTGCCGATCAGCAGCGCGAACAGAGCTGCGCCGAAAATGTGCGAGAAGAATATCGCCGCCGCAAATGTCGCTCCGGCGATGACGGCCACGCCATTGCGATCGCGCCGGCGCAAAGCGGTCCACGCCGCAGCGCCGATCAGCGCCAGGCCGAGCGACAGCAGGAAATTCATGAAGCCGAGGAAGAACACTGCGTTGTAGGCGACAGCGCCGGAGGCCAGCGGCCAGTAGGAGAACCGCCCGAATGCCACCCGGTGATAAACGACCGCGCCGATCATCGGCATCAGCAGGCTCGAGGCCAGAAGTATCCGACCGCCGACGTGAACGCTCGACACTTTCAGCAAGGCGGCGCCGATCACGTCCATACCGAGATTGGGCAGGATGCGCCAATGCGGCGCGTAGAACTGCGACAGGATCGGATCGTCCGGATGCGCCAGCACGAAGTAGCGCGCCAGATGGTTCGGATAGTCCAACACCGGCGGAACGTCGACCAGCAGGAAGGGCAGCAGCAGAACGACGGCCAGCGCCGCCGCAGCGGCGAACCAGCCGAGCGTCGGCGCGCGGCTCGAACTGGTATCGGCAGCCTTGACCATTGGTGCGACGTCCCTATCCGCGAGTGGCGGAACATCGCAGCCGCGGGTTAGCACCAGGTCAATTCGATGCGACGGAGACACTCCCGGCTGAGACTACGGAGCCGAAACAAAGTCGTTGACAAAAAGAACAAAATGTGAACAACAATGAGCCGCGCGTCAGTCCGTCTTGCCCAGAGTTCGATCGCCCGGCACATGGCCAAAGCATCCGCTTCCTTCGTCTGCCAGAATTGCGGCGCCGCGTTCAATCGCTGGCAGGGCAAGTGCGAGGCCTGCGGCGAGTGGAATACGCTGGTCGAGGAAGCCGGCGACAACGCCGTACCGGTGTCGATCCGCGCCAAGCGACGCGGCCGGACGTTCAAACTGGAATCGCTGGCCGGCAAGAGCAACGACGCCCCTCGCCTGCCCTCGGGTATGGCCGAACTCGATCGCGTCACCGGCGGCGGCTTTGTCCGCGGCTCGGTGCTCCTGGTCGGCGGCGATCCTGGCATCGGCAAATCGACGCTTTTGACCCAGGCCACCAGCCTGATGGCCAAGGCCGGCCATCGCACCGTCTATATCTCCGGTGAAGAAGCCATCGCCCAGGTCCGGCTGCGCGCGGAACGGCTCGGCCTCGCCTCGGCGCCCGTCGAGCTGGCCGCCGAGACTTCGGTCGAAGACATCATCGCAACCCTTTCTGAAGGCACGACGCCGAAGCTGATCGTCATCGACTCGATCCAGACGATGTGGACCGACACGGTCGAATCCGCGCCCGGCACGGTGACGCAGGTCCGCGCTTCGGCGCAGGCGCTGATCCGCTTCGCCAAGAAGACCGGCGCCGCCATCATCCTGGTCGGCCACGTCACCAAGGACGGCCAGATCGCCGGCCCGCGGGTGGTCGAGCATATGGTCGACGCAGTGCTGTCGTTCGAGGGCGAAGGCTCGCAGCAGTTCCGCATCCTGCGCTCGGTCAAGAACCGCTTCGGCCCGACCGACGAGATCGGCGTGTTCGAAATGACCGGGCTCGGGCTGCGCGAAGTCACCAACCCATCGGAGCTGTTCCTGTCCGAGCGCGACCTCGGCTCTCCGGGCACGGCGGTATTTGCCGGCATCGAAGGCACCCGCCCGGTGCTGGTCGAACTGCAGGCGCTGGTGGCGCCGACCACGCTCGGCACGCCGCGCCGTGCGGTCGTCGGCTGGGATTCGGCTCGGCTGTCGATGGTGTTGGCGGTGCTCGAGGCGCATTGCGGCGTCAAGCTGTCGGGCTACGACGTCTATTTCAACGTCGCCGGCGGCCTGCGCATCAACGAGCCGGCCGCCGACCTCGCCGCCGCCGCGGCGCTGGTGTCGTCGCTGGCCAATGCGCCGCTGCCGACCGATGCGGTGTATTTCGGCGAAATCTCCCTGTCCGGCGCGGTGCGGCCGGTGGCGCAGACCACCGCCCGGCTGAAGGAAGCCGCCAAGCTCGGCTTTGCCCGCGCGGTGCTGCCGGAATCGGCCCGCGGCGAGACGCCGTCCGAGGCCGGCCTTTTGCTGCAAAGCGTCGGCGGCCTGTCCAGCCTCGTCGCCGACATCGCTGCGCGTGGGACCAAACGAACCGATCGCGACCCGGAGCGGCAGGGGAATTCCGCGCCGGCACAGCGAGCCGCCTCAAATGCAACACCCGCGCGATTCCGCCAGGGTAGCGGCTGAACCGTACGTGACCTTTGCGGCCGACGCCGCTATACAACCGGCGCAATACGGGGCGGCGCGCAGTGCTCCTGAACACAGCAAAACAATGCTGTGACAGAGGGGCGTTCGGCAGTTTTCTCGCCTTGCGCGGCGTGCCATATCACCGTCACCTGAGCGGGCTTCCCCGTCGATTCGTCGTTGTTGCCGACCGAGCGGACTGTAACCAGCCGATGCCGATCACGATTCTCGACCTCGTTGTTCTCGCCGTGATGCTGGTGTCGGGCCTGTTGGCGATGGTCCGCGGGTTCATGCGCGAAGTGCTGTCGATCGCGGCCTGGGGCGCCGCCGCGCTGGTGACGTTGTACGCGTTCCAGAAGCTGCTGCCGACCGCCAAGACCTACTTCTCCAACGACACCGTCGCCGCCGTGGTGGTGGTGGCGGGCGTGTTCCTCGGCACGCTGATCATCGTCTCGATCATCACGGTGCGAATCTCGGACATGATCCTGGATTCGCGCATTGGCGCGCTCGACCGCACCTTGGGCTTCCTGTTTGGACTGGCCCGCGGCCTGTTGATCGTGGTGGTGGCCTATCAGTTCTTCAACTGGCTGGTGCCTGAGAAGCAGCGGCCGGAATGGGTTACTAACGCTAAATCCAAGACTGTGCTTCAGGGAACCGGTGATTGGCTGGTCTCGCTCTTGCCGGATGACCCTGAAAACACCATCTTGAAGAGGTTCAAGAAGAATAAGCCGGACGAAGATCAGGGCGAGGATCAACAACCTGCGCCCGGCGGCAGCGATGGTTACAGCAAACCGGCCCGCGACAGCCTCAAGAAGCTGATAGAGGGCAAACCGGCCGCCAAATGATGGCCGCTAGCAACTGAGAGGCGCGATGGACGCGATACAGAGCTCTTCCGACGACGCAACGCCCGCTTCGGACGCTCGCGACCCGCAACCCCTCGACGATACTTCTTTGGATCCCAACGTGTTCGATACAGATGGTGACACGCTGCGCGAAGAGTGCGGCGTGTTCGGCATTTTCGGGCACCCAGACGCCGCGGCGATCACCGCGCTCGGGCTGCACGCTTTGCAGCACCGCGGCCAGGAAGCCGCCGGCATCGTGTCGTTCGACAACGGCCGGTTTCATTCCGAGCGCCGGCTCGGGCTGGTCGGCGACACCTTCTCGCGCGCCGATGTCATCGCGCGCCTGCCCGGCAGCTCCGCGATCGGTCATGTCCGCTACTCGACGACCGGCGAGACCATCCTGCGCAACGTCCAGCCGCTGTTCGCCGAGCTCAATGCCGGCGGCTTCGCGGTCGGCCACAACGGCAATCTGACGAACGGCCTGACGCTGCGCCGCGACCTGGTGAGCTCGGGCGCGATCATGCAGTCGACCACCGATACCGAGGCGATCCTGCATCTGGTCGCGCACTCCAAGAAGCCCCGCTTCATCGAGCGCTTCATCGAGGCCCTGCGGGCGCTGGAAGGCGCCTATTCGCTGGTGTCGCTGACCAACAAGAAGCTGATCGGTGCGCGCGACCCGCTCGGCATCCGGCCGCTGGTGTTGGGCGAACTCGACGGCTGCCCGATCCTGGCGTCGGAGACCTGCGCGCTCGACATCATCGGCGCCCGCTATGTGCGCGACATCGAGCCCGGCGAGGTCATCGTGTTCGACCGCCGCGGCGTCTCCAGCCACAAGCCGTTCCCGCCGCAGCCGCCGCGGCCCTGCATCTTCGAGTACATCTATTTCGCCCGACCGGATTCGGTCGTCGGCGGCCGTTCGGTCTATGACGTGCGCAAGAGCTTCGGTGCCGAGCTGGCGCGCGAGAGCCATGTGCCGGCCGACGTCGTCGTCCCGGTGCCGGATTCGGGCGTGCCGGCGGCGATCGGCTACAGCCGCGAGAGCGGCGTGCCGTTCGAGCTCGGCATCATCCGCAATCACTATGTCGGCCGTACCTTCATCCAGCCGACCCAAAGCATCCGCGAACTCGGCGTGCGGATGAAGCATTCGGCCAATCGCGCCGCCATCGAAGGCAAGCGCATCGTGCTGATCGACGACTCTCTGGTGCGCGGCACGACCTCCAAGAAGATCGTCAAGATGATGCGCGACGCCGGCGCCAAGGAAGTGCACTTCCGCATCGCCTCGCCGCCGATCACCCATCCCGACTACTACGGCATCGACACGCCAGATCGTGCCGGCCTGCTGGCGGCAACGCATTCGCTCGAGCAGATGCGCGAGCTGATCGGCGCCGACTCTTTGGCCTTCCTGTCGGTCGATGGCATCTATCGATCGATGGGCGAACCGGGCCGCGATCCGGCACATCCGAAGTTCACCGACCACTGCTTCACCGGCGAATACCCGACTCCGCTGACGGATCTGAACCAGACCGAGCAGCAACCGCGACAATTGTCGCTGCTCGCCGAAGCGAGCTGACGGCTCCCCACCTGTCATCACCGGGCTTGACCCGGTGATCCAACTGCAAATGAGCATTTTGGCCGATGGATACGCGGGTCAAGCCCGCGTATGACGGCTGTCTTTGTTGCCCGAGCCTCGCAGAATGACCTCACCTTTCGCCTCCCGCATCGCTCTCGTCACCGGCGCCTCGCGTGGCATCGGCTACGCTGCCGCCAAGGCGCTCGGCCAAAGCGGCGCCCATGTCATCGCCGTCGCCCGCACCCAGGGCGGACTGGAAGAGCTCGACGACGAGATCCGCAAGGCCGGCGGCCACGCCGCCACGCTGGTGCCCCTCGATCTCACAGACTTCGAAGCCATCGCCCGGCTCGGCGCCGCCATCTACGAGCGCCACGGCAAGCTCGACGTGATGGTGGCCTGCGCCGGCATCGCGGGGCCCTCCTCGCCGCTCGGCCATATCGAGCTGAAGAAATGGACCGACGTCACCGCGCTCGATGTCACCGCAAATTTCCAGCTGATCCGCTGCATGGAGCCGCTGCTCCGCGCCTCCGACGCCGGCCGCGCCGTGTTCATGACCTCGCGTTCCGGCGGCAAGGCGCCGGCTTATCGCGGCCCCTACGCGGCAGCCAAGGCGGCGCTCGAGACGATGGTGCAGGTCTGGGCCAAAGAGATGGTCAATATCACACAGGTTAGGGCCAATCTGTTCGATCCCGGCCCGACGCGGACCAAGCTGCGCGCCACCTTCATGCCCGGCGAAGACCCGGAGACGCTGCCCACTCCGGACGAGGTGGTGCAGCAGTTACTGCCTTTGTGCCTGCCATCGTGCACGGATACCGGCCGGCTGTACGATCGCGCCACTGGTACGCTGAAAGACACCTCCTCCGATTGACTCAGCTTCGGCGGCGCGATTGACTGCGGGTAAGCGGGGACAACACCCGCTGTCAGTCACGACCCGAGGGGAAAATGATGAGGAGAGTACTGTCTCGCCGCTGCGCGATTGCGATCGTGCTCGTCGGTGTTTCGTTCACTGCCCCTGCGCTCGCGCAGGACAAGACCGTCAAGATCGGCGTGCTCAACGACATGTCGAGTCTGTACGCCGATATCGGCGGTCCAAATTCGGTCGTGGCCGCCAAGATGGCGGTTGCCGATTCCGGCCTCGAAGCCAAAGGCTGGAAGATCGAAGTGGTCTCCGGCGATCACCAGAACAAGCCGGACGTCGGCGTCAACCTCGCCCGCCAATGGATCGATGTCGACAAGGTCGACATGATCACCGATACGCCGAACTCCGGCGTCGCGCTGGCGATCAGCAATCTGGTCAAGGAAAAGAACAGCATTCTGATGAACTCGGGCGGCGCAAGCGCCGACCTGACCGGCAAGGCGTGCAACGCCAACACCATCTCGATGACCTACGACACCTACATGCTGGCGCACGGCACCGGTCAGGCACTGACCAAGGCCGGCGGCAACACCTGGTTCTTCCTCACCGCGGACTACGCATTCGGTGCCGCGCTCGAGCGCGACACCACGGCCGTCATCAAGGCCAATGGCGGTCAGGTCCTCGGCAGCGTCAAGCATCCGCTCAACACCGCCGACTTCTCGTCCTTCCTGCTGCAGGCGCAGGCGTCGAAAGCCAAGGTCATCGGCCTCGCCAACGCCGGCGGAGACACCACCAACGCGATCAAGCAGGCGGCCGAGTTCGGCATCACGGCAGGCGGTCAGAAGCTGGCAGCGCTGCTGCTGTTCATCCAGGACGTCCATTCGCTGGGGCTGAAGGTCGCCCAGGGCCTGACCTTCACCGAGTCGTACTACTGGGATCTCAACGACAACACCCGCGCCTTCGCCCAGCGCTTCCAGAAGCAGGTCAAGAACGGCGCCATGCCATCGATGACCCAGGCCGGCGTCTACGCCGCCGTGCTGCACTATCTGAAGACGCTGGAAGCCATGGGCGGAAACCCGCACGACGGCGCCAAGGTCGTCGCCAAGATGAAGGAAATCCCGGCGGACGATCAGCCGTTCGGCAAGTCCATCATCCGCGCCGACGGACGCCGCATGGTTCCGGCCTATCTGTTCGAGGTGAAGAGCCCGGCCGAATCCAAGGCGCCGTGGGACTACTACAAGAAGATCGCCGACATCTCCGCCGAGGACGCCGCCCGTCCGCTGTCGGAGAGCGAGTGCCCGCTGGTGAAAAAGTAGGCCTCACGGCGTCATTGCGAGCGAAGCGAAGCAATCCAGAAGCCACCCGCGTGAGACTGGATTGCTTCGTCGGCGTTGCCTCCTCGCAATGACGAACAGATCGAAATCAGGCGCCGCTTGCGGCGCCTGATTTGCTTTGCGGCGGCGTCGAGGTGCCGGCGATCAGCATCGAGACGATGAGGAGCGCACCCGCGAGCAGGAACGGCGCCCCGGGAAACCTCACCGGCGCAGTCGGCTCGATGAAGTAAGCAAAGATCGCCGTGAACATGAACGGCCCGATCAGAGCCGCGATGCTGTTCATGCTGGTGGTCGCACCCTGCAATTTTCCTTGCTGCTCCGGCGTCACCAAGCGTGTCATCACCCCGGCGGTCGCCGGTTTAGCGATGCCCCACAGCGTCATCACCGGGATGCCGATCCAGAACAGCGCGCCGGTCGGGGCCAGCGCGTAGATCAGGAATCCGGCCGCACCGCCGAGATAGCCGATCACCTGCGACCGCCGCTCACCGAACAGCTTCACTGCCGGGCCGACGAGAAAGCCTTGCACGACGGTGGTGCAGAACCCGACGAATGCGAGCGCGAGACCGACCGTGGTCTGATCCCAATTGTAGCGATAGCTCGCATAAAGAACGAAGGTCGCAGCAAGTGCGACATGGGCGATCTCGGCACAAAACGCCACGATCGCCATGCCGGCGAGCTTGGCATTCGACGACAGCAGTTGCACTGCGCCGATCGGATTGGCGCTCCTCCAGCGGAATTGGGAGCGGCGCTCCGGCGCCAGCGACTCGGGCAGCACGAAGTAACCGTACAGCGCGTTGGCGAGGCTCAAGCCCGCCGCGACCCAGAACGGCAGCCGCGGATCGATGCCCCCGAGTAGTCCGCCCATCGCGGGTCCGAAGATAAAGCCGACGCCGAACGCCGCGCCGACTTTGCCGAACACGGCGGCCCGCTTTTCCTGCGGCGTGACGTCGGCGATGTAGGCGAACGAGGTCGAGATGCTGGCCGAAGTAATCCCCGAGATCACCCGGCCGACGAACAGCCAGCGCAGCGACGGCGCCAGCGCCATCAGGATGTAGTCGAGGCCGAGGCCGAGATTGGAGAGCAGGATCACCGGCCGGCGGCCGAACCGGTCCGACAGCCCGCCGAGGATCGGCGACGCAAAGAACTGCATCAACGCCCAGGCAGTGCCGAACAGGCCGTAGATGCGCGCCGCATCGGCGGTGTTGTTGTCAGTAAAACTCTCGATCAGCTTCGGCAGGATCGGCAGGATCATGCCGATGCTCAGCATATCGAGCAGGATGGTGACGAAGATGAAACCGACCGCGGCGCGCCGCGGTCCGGATGGCTCGGGGCCGACAGCTAGCTCGTGCGGTGGCGCGATCTGCGTCATGACTTCCGCTTGCGCTTATGGGCGAACGGGTTGGCCTTTTCACGCAGCGTGATGCGTATCGGCGTGCCGGGGAGTTCGAAGGCGCCGCGAAGGCTATTGACCAGGTAGCGCAAATAGGATTCCGGCACCGCGTCGGCGCGCGAGCAGAACACCACGAAGCTCGGCGGCCGCGCCTTGGCCTGGGTGACATAGTTGAGCTTGAGGCGCCGGCCCGACACCGCCGGCGGCGGGTTCTGCGCGATCGCGTGCTCGAACCAGCGATTGAGCGCCGCGGTCGGAATGCGCCGATTCCACACCGCATAGGCGTCCTGGACCGCCTGCATCAGCCGGTCGACGCCCTCGCCCAGCATGCCCGAGGTCGCGACGATCGGCACGCCCCTGATCTGCGGCAGCCAGTGATCGGCGTCGACGCGGAGCTGCGCGATCTGGCCGCCCTGACGTTCGATCAGGTCCCATTTGTTGACCGCCAGCACCATCGCCCGGCCCTCGCGCTCGACCAGATCGGCGATGCGCAAGTCCTGCTCCTCGAACCGCATCTGCGCATCCATCATCAGCACGACGACTTCGGCGAACCGCACCGCGCGCAACGCGTCGGCCACCGACAGCTTCTCGAGCTTCTCCTCGATGCGCGAGCGGCGGCGCAGGCCGGCCGTATCGAAGACGCGGAAGTCGCGGCCCTTCCAGTTCACCTCGACGGCGATCGAGTCGCGCGTGGTGCCAGCTTCGGGGCTGGTCAGCAGCCGCTCTTCGCCCAGCAGGCGATTGATGAAAGTCGACTTGCCGGCGTTGGGGCGGCCGACGATGGCGACCCTGATCGGCCGCTGCGCGATCTCCTCGTCGCTGAGTTCGCCGAGGTCTTCGTCCTCGTCGTCGTCCTCGGGCTCTTCCGGCACCAGCGGACGCAGTGCGTCGTAGAGTTCGCCGAGGCCCTCACCGTGCTCGGCCGAAATCTGCACCGGATCGCCGAGCCCGAGCGCGTAGGATTCCATGGCGCCGATCTCGCCGTGCTTGCCTTCGCTCTTGTTGGCGACCAGCACCACCGGCTTGTCGGCGCGGCGGGCGAAGTCGGCGAAGGCGCGGTCGTTGGGCGTCAGCCCGGCGCGGGCGTCGATCACGAACATCAGCGCGTCCGCCAGCGCGATGGCCGCCTCGGTCTGCTCCTGCATCCGCGCCGTCAGCGAACCCTTCGGGCCCTCGTCGAGGCCGGCGGTGTCGATCAACGTGAAGCGCAGGTCGCCGAGTTTGCCGTCACCTTCGCGGCGATCGCGCGTGACGCCCGGCGCGTCGTCGACGAGCGCCAGCTTCTGTCCGACCAGACGGTTGAACAGGGTCGATTTACCGACGTTAGGTCGGCCGATGATGGCGATGGTGTACGACATGCTGATCCGTCGCCCGGAAGCGGCGGCGTGTCAATCAGGGCAAAGCACTGATGCGCGTCAGCGCTGGAACGTACCGCTCGGCAGCGGTGCCGGGAAGGCAGATGGAGCCGCCGATGGAGCCGAGCTCTGCGCTGGCGCGGCGGTGTCGGCGGCCGGCTGCTCGGCGGGCGGCGTGGTAACGCGGCGACGCGAATGCTTCATCGGCTTCGGCGCCGGCGGAGCGGCATTAGCGCCGCCATCCTCTTCGGGAGCGGCCTCATTGGGTGCTGCGGGAGCGGCGGTACGCTTGCTGTGAGCCCGCCGGGGTTTTTGTTTCGGCTCAGGTTCGGGTGGCGGCGACGCGGCCTGCGCCGCCTGAGCGGCTTGTTCGGCCTGCTGCTGCTCGACGGCATCCTTGTAGAGACTCTTCGGCACGCCCTGCTCCAACCCCGGCACGCCGTCGGGAAACACCGGCTTGCGCTCGCCCGGCAGCTTCTTCTTCTGGTCGAGGAAGTCGAGCATGTCGGTCGGATCGAAACTGCTCGTACTGCCGCAGCCCGCCAGCGCGGTCGACAAAGCGACCAACACGGCCAAGGATATCAGGCGTTGCGAAATGCGCATCAGGATCGTCTCACTTCGGATGGTGCAGCGGGCAACCAGGAACTAACGGATCAGCTCTTGGCCGCCGGCGGCAGCAAGGCCTGCAGCACATCGGCACGGCCACGAAGGCTCGACGGCGTCTCGGCGTCATTGGTGATCTGATCGAGCCATTTGCGCGTCTGAGCCACATCGTTGCTGCGCCACGCCGACAGCGCCAACATTTCACGCGCGGTATGACGATAAACGCCGTTCGGGCCGCTCGCCGTCTCCAGCCGCTTCGCCATGTCGGTGTAGCTGGCGCTATCCATCACCAGCCGCGCGGCACGCACGCTGGCCAGATCCCGGAACGGCTGCGGCACGCTGCTGTCGGCCGCGATGGCATCGTACTGCTTCACCGCATCGGTCGGCTTGTCGAAGCTGGTCTCGGCGGCAGCGCGCAACCGCGCCAGGGTGCGATAGCCCGACGGCGCAGTGGCGGCGAGCTTCTCGAATGCAGCCGCTGCCTCGGGGCGCTTGTTCTGCTCGGCCAGATCGGCGGCGGCGTTGAACGCAGCACCGGCTTCGCCTGCCTGCTTGGCCTGGTAATATTCATAGGCCTTCCAGCCGCCGACGCCGGCGATGATCAGGACCAGCAGCGCGATCAGAAAGATCGAGTATTTGTCCCACAGCCGCTTGAGCTGCTCGCGACGTACTTCCTCGTCGACTTCGTCAAAGAGTTCAGCCACTTAAGGAATTCCTGTAGGCGCCGATGCGAGCTCCGCGGAGCTGCCGGCGCGTTCGTCCCCCGGAAAGTCGCGCGGCGATACCCTAGCGATGTGGCTTTGGCAAGGCAAAGCCAGCCCGATCAAGGGGATACAACGGCCATGCTGAACGGTCGCGCGAACCGGCTCTGGCCTCTGTGTCAGGCCTCTGTGTCAGGCCTTGGCTTTCATGCCGTAGACATGCTCGGGACCAGGAAACGCGCGCGAGCGCACCTCCTCGGCGTAGCTCTTGATCGCCTCTTCGATGCCCGGGCCGAGATTGCCGTAGCGCTTGACGAATTTCGGCGCGCGCGGCGACAGGCCGAGCATGTCTTCCAGCACCAGCACCTGGCCATCGCACGCCGAGCTGGCGCCGATGCCGATGGTCGGGATGGCGATGCTCTCGGTGATCTTGCGGCCCAGCGGCTCGGCGACGGCTTCGACCACGACCGAAAATGCACCGGCATCGGCGACCGCCTTGGCATCGGCTTCGATCGGTCCCCAGCTGCCCTCCTCGCGTCCCTGGGCGCGGAACGAGCCGAGCGTATTGATCGACTGCGGCGTCAGGCCGATATGGCCCATCACCGGAATGCCGCGCGCGGTGAGGAACGCGATGGTCTCGGCCATGCGCACGCCGCCCTCGAGCTTCACGGCGCCGCAATGCGTCTCCTTGAGGATACGCGCGGCAGAATGAAACGCCTGCTCCTTCGAGGCCTCGTAGGAGCCGAAAGGCAGATCGACGACCACCAGCGAGTGTTGCGAGCCGCGCATCACCGCGTGGCCCTGCAGGATCATCATCTCCAGCGTCACCGGCACGGTGGTCTCGAAGCCGTGCATGACGTTGCCGAGCGAGTCGCCGACCAGGATGACGTCGCAATAGCGATCGACCAACGACGCCGTATGGGCGTGATACGAGGTCAGCATCACGATCGGATCGCCGCCCTTGCGTGCGAGAATATCGGGCGCGGTCTTGCGCCGGATGACGGACTGAACTGACATCGATTTAAGCTCCGAACACCGGCACGCCGATGACGTAAGGGTGGAACAGGAAGCCGAGCGCGAGATACAGCACGATGCCGGCCACGACGGCGATGATATCGTTCTTCGGACCGCCGACCGGAATCGGCGGCCCGCCCGCGTCGCTGCGACGCTTCAGCGAGATGCGATCGTACACCGCCCATGCGAGCAGCGAGCCGAACAGAATGATAGAGCCGAGATCGCCGTTGGCGATCAGATGCGCGGTGGCCCACAGCTTCACCGCGGTCAGCATCGGGTGCTTGACGGCGCGATAGATGCGGCCACGCGAATACGCTGCGGCGAGCAGGATCGCCACCGGCAACATCAGCGCTTCGGCGACGTGGCGGGTCCAGCGCGGCGGATGCCACAGGTCGATCATGCCGTCGGCGCGATAAGTGCCGAAGCCGTAGCCGATCAGCAGAATGCCGGCGATCGCCAGCACCGCGTAGCCGATCTTGTAGACCGCTTCGCCCCCGATCCCGATCAGCCGGGCGCGCAGCTCGCGCCGCGTGGTCACGACATGGATGCCGATGAACAGCACCAGGCCGAGGATCATCAACGCCAGTCCCATCCACCACTCCTGTCCAGGGTGCCGGCCGAGCCGGTTTCCGCCCGCCGCAAACACGACTAACGTCCGCCGCCGCCGACGCTGAAGGCGTCGCGCGAGGCCGCGTCGGAACGGCCTCGGGTATCATTGAATGCAGGACGGACGCAATGCTGTGGGAACATGCCGGGTCGACACGTGCTGTCAGGTTTGGCCTGATGATGCTGGCGCTCGCGTGCGGGACGATCGCCGCCCGCGCCGATGAGGCGACGATCTGGCCGCCGAAGCTGGTGCGGATCGTCGTGCCGTTCGGGCCGGGCTCGACCCCCGATCTGGTCGGCCGGGTGCTGGCGGACAGCCTGCAGGCGCGCCATCCCGGATCGAGCTTCGTGGTCGAGAACAAACCCGGCGCGTCGGGGAACATCGGCACCGACACCGTGGCGAAGGCCAAACCCGACGGCGCTACGCTCGGCATCTCCCTCGGCGGACCGCTCGCCATCAACACGTTGCTGTTTGCCAAGCTGCCCTATGATCCGAGCCGCGACATCGCGCCGATCACGTTGCTCACCACGATGCCCAGCGTGCTCGCGGTGCCTTCGAGCCTCGGCGTCAGCAACGTCGCCGAGTTCATCGCCAAGGTGAAGGCCACCACCGACGGCCTCGCTTACGCATCGATCGGCGCGGGCTCGCTGTCGCAGCTCTGCATGGAAGCGATCGCCCAGAAGGCTGGCGCCCGCATGGTGCACATCCCCTATGCCGGCTCGCCCAATGCAGTCACGGCGCTGATCCGCGGCGACGTCCAGGCGGCGTGCCTACCCGCGATTTCGGTCGAGCCACAGCGTACGACCGGGAAGGTGAAAGTCTTGGCGGTGAGCACACAGCAGCGCTCGCCATTCCTGCCGGACATACCAACGCTGAAGGAGAGCGGCATCGACGTGCAGTCCGACGCCTGGAATGCGCTGATCGCACCCGGCGGCCTGCCGCCGGGGCTGATCGACAAAATCAACGCCGAGGTGCGCGCCTCGCTCGCCGACCCGAACGTGGTCGCCCGGCTGAATGCGCAGATGATCAGCCCGGCGCCGTCGTCGCCCGAAGAATTGCGCCGCAAGATCGCCGACGAGAAGCAGCTATGGGCCGACGTCATCCGCGCGGCCGGGGTGCGGATCGAGTGAGGCAACCACCCGACGCTGCTAGATTAGCTACGCCGCCACTTGCACATCCTCATGGTGAGGAGCCCGGCAAAGCTCGCAGAGCTTGGCCGGGCGTCTCGAACCATGAGCTTGTGAGGCGGTGTGTTCCTGCAGCCCATCCTTCGAGACGCTCCAGCTCCGCCCTGCGGGCGTCGCCGGAGCTCCTCAGGATGAGGTCAGAGAGGTTGCAGCCTCTGAAGGGGCCGCGACTAGCGGCCCCTTCAAGCGAGGCGCGTGGCGTTACTTGTAGTACCCGACCGCACAGGTCTGATCGCCGACCTTGGTGACGAAGGAAACCTTCTGCACCGGATCGGTCTGGCCGGGGCGCGGCCACATGTAGGCGACTTCTCCAACCTGGCCTTCCTTGGCGGTGGCGTAGATCTCTTCGCCGAGCGGCTTGCCGGTCTTGTCCTTGAGATCCTTCAGGCTCTTGCCGGCGAGCGTCGGATGCGCGGTGAACAGCCCGTCGGGGCCGCCGCAGAACGGATACAGGTCGCGATCCTTGAAACCGCCCTCGCCTTTGGTGAACTCGGCGAGCGCCTTGGCTTTGTCGGCCTTCACGGCGGCCGCAGCCTTGGTCAGCATCGCCTTGGCTTCATCGGCAGTGCCGAAATCGCCGGCGAATGCCGTAGATGCGACGAAGGCGCTGGCGCCGGCGACAAGAAACAATACGGATTTGAAATTCATGGTGGCATCCCCTCCTCTGAAGCTCCTTGGACGGAGCATGGGAGAAGATTTGCACGGTCAGTTGCGGCGGTCAGCGCGACTTAGGACGAACCATAAGGCGATACCAAGCGCCGCAGCCCACGAGCGCAGACATGCGATCAGTCAGTGCGACGTGATCCAGGCGCGGGCTTCGCGCTGAGCTACCGCGATCTCGTCGGCAGTCATCTGCTCGGCGACTTCGCGGCGCAGCGCGATCGCGTCGACCCGTCCCTTCAGCGCAGCGAGATTGAACCATTTGTGCGCCGCCACAAGATCGATCGGCGCTCCGCGGCCGGACGCGAACAGCAGGCCGAGATCGAACAGAATGTCCGGGCTCTCGCCGGCTTCGACCGGCATCGCAGTCGTCGTATCCAAATATCCCTGCAGCATCTTTGCTCTCCATCCTTGGCCGGCGCGAAGTCCGAGCGCGGCTCCTGTCTTCTGTCTTGTCGTCCCCACCGCCGTGGTCCGGCGTGTTTATGGAGCGATCATGCCGCTCAAATTTGAATCGCAGTTTAAGCGTCGCGATGAATGGATTCTGAACGGCGGCCGTCCCGCCGACCGGCAACGATTCAAGAAATGCCTGCGGCACAGCGATTTTTGAGAATTCGTCAGAGACGGTTTACCGTGAGGCTTCGCCAACCGATAACCATCCGGCTCTGTCGCCGGAAAGAACGCACAAAGGCAATCGAGCCGTCTCGCTTCGACGGCGGCCTCGGGTTCGGAAGGAAGCGATGGGAGAATCTCGGTGGCGGCTTGGCACCGCGGCAGCCCGGCGGGCGCTGAGCGCTCTGGCAGGGCTCCTAAACAACGAGGGCGTCGGCGAACACGTCAGGACCAAATCTCACACGCGGTGACCGCCGTGAAATTGCGGACCCGGCGTCCGCACCGTGAGAAGAGCAACGTGTCTTCTGCCGGGTCTGTTCCGACCTAGGCGAACTATGTCGCGAACAACTCCGGCCGTTTGGCCTGATGTCTCGCCGACACCCTCTTTCGTCGACTTGGGCTTGGTGGCCGGCCCCGCTTGTGGCGGCGCCTTTCAGATCGGCCCTTGTGACGTCGCCGGCATCGACCTGCCGGCACACTCGCTCGTAAGCGAGGTTACTTCTTCTTGGCGACCTTCTTCGTCTTCTTCGCGGTCTTCTTCACCGCGCTCTTCGCCTTCTTCGGCGCTGCCTTCTTGGCCGCCTTCTTCGCCTTCTTCGCCATGTTGCCCTCCGATAAGTGAGATGGCTGATTGCTGCTGCGTGCACTCGGGAATCGAGATGCACTACTTCCCGAATACACCAACGCCTCGAAAAAAACAGTGTCCCGCTTAAGGAAGTGTTGATGGCGAGTTGTCCGCAAGCCATCGGCGTCTTTGCAAACGGCGCCGCGCGCGGCGTCGGGAGCGATCCGACTTGCGCCCACGAAATCTGCATCGGCGTTTGTCAAGATCGCAAGAAGTGCGCGAACGGAGCGGATTTCTGAAACTGATTAGTTCATGCAACTAATAACTTTTGCGACCTGCCTGCCGATCCGAGTCGCGACAAAACGGCGGCGCTCGGACTCTGAGTCGCGATTTTTGGCAACGAAAAAATTTTCACGCCGGGGTCGCGTCGGACGCGCCGAAGCACGCCAAACGGCGGTTTTCAGGGCTGTTCATGCAGCGTGATTCGCGCCGGCTCGCCGGCGCTGAGCGCGCCTTCGCGTGCGATCTTGCGACGCTTCAGAGGCCGAGCTTGCGCTTCAAGAGGTCGTTGACGGCTTGCGGATTGGCTTTGCCGCCCGACGACTTCATCACCTGACCGACGAACCAACCGAGCATCGCCGGCTTGGCGACGACCTGCGCGACCTTGTCGGGGTTAGCCGCGACGATGTCGTCGACCACCTTCTCGATTGCGGAGAGATCGGTGACCTGCTTCATGCCGCGCTGTTCCACCAGCGCACGCGGGTCGCCGCCTTCCGTCCAAACGATCTCGAACAGCTCCTTGGCGATCTTGCCGGAGATCGTGCCCTCGCCGATCAGGTCGACGATCGCGGCGAGCTGCGCGGCCGACACCGGCGAAGTGTCGATGCCGTGGCCGTCCTTGTTGAGCCGGCCGAACAACTCGTTGATCACCCAGTTGGCCGCAAGCTTGCCGTCGCGCGCCTTGTCGGCGAGCTTGTCCAGCACGGCCTCGTAGAAATCGGGGCTCTCGCGCTCGCTCACCAGAACGCCGGCGTCTTCGGGCGACAGGGCGAAAGCCTCGATGAACCGGGGCCTTTTGGCGTCCGGCAGTTCCGGCAAACTCGCTTTCAGCGCGTCAACATAAGCCTGGCTGAACTCGAGCGGCAGCAGGTCGGGGTCCGGGAA
>NZ_BADD01000665.1 GCF_000333455.1 Rhodopseudomonas sp. B29 | reverse complement strand
ACACTCTTGTCTCCTTATGCTTGCAGGCGGCCTAGCCGGCGGCCAGCGCGTCCTTGGCGGCCGCGATATCGTTGGGGGTGCCGACCGCCAGACCGGTGGCGCCGTCGGCGATCCGCTTGACCAGACCGCTCAGCACCTTGCCGGCGCCGATTTCGAGAAAGCGATTGACGCCCTGACCGGCCATCCACGCCACCGACTCACGCCAGCGCACGGTGCCGGTGACCTGCTCGACCAGTCGCTTGCGGATCTCGTCCGGATCGGTGATCGGCGACGCCAGCACGTTGCAGACCAGCGGCGCGGCCGGCTTCTGGATCGTGACGCCGGCGAGCGCTTCGGCCATCGCCTCCGCGGCCGGCTGCATCAGCGAACAATGAAACGGAGCGGACACCGGCAGCAGCATCGCGCGCTTGGCGCCCTTCGCCTTGGCGATCTCGACCGCCCGCTCGACGGCTTCCTTATGACCGGACACGACGACCTGGCCGCCGCCATTGTCGTTGGCAGCCTGGCAGACCTGGCCCTGCGCAGCTTCGGCCGCGACAGCGACGGCCGCCTCGTAGTCGAGCCCGAGCAGCGCCGCCATGGCGCCAACGCCCACCGGCACGGCCTTCTGCATCGCGCGGCCGCGAATGCGCAGCAGCCGCGCGGTGTCGCTGATGCTCAGGCTGCCGGCGGCCGCCAGCGCCGAATATTCGCCGAGCGAGTGGCCGGCAACGAACGCCGCGTCGCGACCGACGGACAAGCCAGCCTCGCTCTCCAGCACCCGCAGCGTCGCGAGCGACACCGCCATCAGCGCCGGCTGGGCATTTTCGGTGAGCTGCAGCGTCTCCGCCGGGCCGTCCCAAATTGTGGCAGTCAGCTTCTCGCCGAGCGCCGCATCGACCTCGTCGAACACCGCACGCGCGGCAGGAAAGGCGTCGGCGAGTGCCTTGCCCATGCCGACGGCCTGCGAGCCCTGCCCCGGAAAAGTGAATGCTGCGGTCATGTGAGGTCCTGAAAATCCCAAGAAAGTCGGGACGTAAGACACCGCGCGAGCCGGCCATGTCAAGCAGACGGGGCCAAACTCCAGCGCTCTCTCCTCACCCTTTCGCAGGGGGCGACAGCCGACATGGGCTCGGCTCCGCTGCGCTGCAGTGCAACACTTTGTTCAGCCTGTCGGCAGGAGGGGAACCCGCATAAGCCCAGTATCAAGAATTATTGGCGATGATGCCGGTGCGTCCCAGGAACAGCATCCGATGCACCGCCATGACTGACACCCAGATGCCGATCGACGGAACGCCGGTTCAACCCGCCATCGTTGCGCCGCGGTTGATCAAGTGGCTGGTCAGCGGGCCGACACCCCAGCCCGATGCGATCCTGCGGCGGCTCGTGCTGCACAGTCAGGCCAAGCCGCGCACGCTGCTGATGGCCAACATCTCGACGACGCTAATGACGATGATCGCAGCGGCTCTGACCGGTGCGGCCTGGGCCTATGTCTGGGTCGTACTCGAAGTCAGCCTCGGCATGTTTCGTCGTGAAGCCGCGCATCAGATGGTACGCGTCGAGACCTCCGGGCAGCCGGTCAACGCACTGTCGCTGTATCTCGGCCTGGTCTGGGCGACCGTCTATTCGGCCGGCTGCGTGCTGTGCGTGATGGCGGGCCAGTGGCCGCTTTGTGTGCTCGCCGCCGTCGTCATCGCCGGCCTCTCCAGCGCGATCTCGTCCCGTAACGCCGGCATGCCGCGCTACGGACTGGCGATGATCTGCATTCTTGCCGCGCCCTACACGGTGGCGATGATGTTCTCGCCGCTGCCGCAGACCTATCTGGTCGCGCTGCTGATCCCCGCCTGGGGCGTCGGCATGACCATTCTCCAGTTCGAGAATTATCACGTGCTGCTGAATCTGTTTCTGTCGGAACAGACCAACAGCTGGCTTGCCAACTACGACCGGCTCACCGGCCTGCCGAACCGGACCATGCAGCATCGTTGCTTCGATGAACTACTCAACGCACGACGAGAAACTGGTCGTGAGACCGAACCGTTCACCGTGCTTTGCCTCGACCTCGACGGCTTCAAGGCCGCCAACGACCGTTACGGTCACGCCGTCGGCGACGCGGTGCTGGTGGAAGTCGCCGCCCGTCTACGGCGCGCTGTCCGAACGGTGGACATGATCTTCCGCGTCGGCGGCGACGAGTTCATCATCGTGTTGCCGGACACCTCGCCGCGAGTCGCGGGAGCGGTTGCAGACGCCGTGATCGCCGGTATCGCTGTTCCGTTCCAACTGGGCCAGGACCAGCCCATCAGCATCGGCGTCAGCATCGGATGCGCCGGCTTCCCGCAGGACGGACGATCCGCCGACGACCTGCTGCGCGCCGCCGACCACGCGATGTACGAGGCCAAGCGCCGTGGAAAGGGCACCACCGTCCAAGCTGGATGGACCGAGGACGCCCCTGGCCTGGTTCCGGAAGTCCCGCTGCGGGCTTCCAGCTGCCAGCTGGACGCTGTCGGCCAGGCCTGAGCGGCGCCGAACGCCCAAAATCAGCGGTTTGAACCCGCGAACGCTTGCCATCCGGGCGAAAACCCGTATAAGGCGCCCATCCGCAGATCCCGGCCGGGAGCTGAACGGACGGCTTCAGCATTTTCTCCATCTGGCGAATTTGATGCGGCAGGGCCAGTCGGCCCGTCGTCCCGTGCTTCCGCCTTCTGAGCAGTCGAGTCCTTTCCGAAGGGTTCGAAGGGCTTGCCGCCGGTTCTGCGCTCACAAAGGAAAGGACGGCCATGCCTCTTTACGAGCATGTTTTTCTCGCGCGTCAGGACGCGAGCACTCAGCAGGTCGAAGAACTCACCACCCAGATCACCGGCGTGATCGAGGGCATGGGCGGCAAGGTCACCAAGACCGAAGCCTGGGGTCTTCGCTCCCTCACCTACCGCATGAACAAGAATCGCAAGGCGCACTTCGTCATGCTGAACATCGACGCGCCGTCGGCCGTCGTCAGCGAGATCGAGCGCCAGGAGCGCATCAACGAAGACGTCATCCGTTATCTGACGGTGCGCGTCGACGAGCACGAGGAAGGCCCCTCGGCGATGATGCGCAAGGCCGATCGTGACCGCGAGCGCGACGATCGTGGCGGCCGCGAAGGCGGCTTCCGTGGCGACGGCTTCCGCGGCGACCGTGAAGGTCGCGGCGATCGCGAAGGCGGCTTCCGCGGTGATCGCGGCCCGCGCCGCCCCCGCGACGACGCTGAAACCACCGCTGCGACCGAGGAGTAAGCATCATGGCTGAAGCAGGTGCACGCCGTCCGTTCTTCCGCCGCCGCAAGACCTGCCCGTTCTCGGGTCCGAACGCGCCGAAGATCGACTACAAGGATTCCAAGCTGCTGATGCGTTACGTGTCGGAGCGTGGCAAGATCGTGCCGAGCCGCATCACTGCGGTGTCGGCCAAGAAGCAGCGTGAGCTGGCACGCGCCATCAAGCGTTCGCGCTTCCTCGGTCTGCTGCCCTACGTGATTCGCTAATCGTCTGCGCCCGCGGCGTTCGCGCCGCGGGCTTCTGATTTGTCATAAGGCTTCCGGAATGAGCCGGTCGCCGATGGTTGGGGCCAAGCGCCTCTAACCGCTCGAAGGGAGCGGGACAGCTGATGATCATATCGATCCTGATCGCGCTCGCCGCAGGCTGTGCTTCGGCACTGATGTTCGCCTCGATCGTCTCGGGCGCGCTGATCTCACTTTTGCTGTTCTATCTCGCTCCGCTGCCTCTGATGGTGGCGGCGCTCGGCTGGGGTGCGCTCGGCGCTGCGATCGGCGGCCTAGTCGGCGCGATCGGCCTCGCCCTGGTCTTCAGCTTCGCCTATGGCATCGCCTTCGCCGTCACGGTTGCGGCACCGGCGTGCTGGCTCGGCCACCTCGCTTTGCTGGCCCGCGCCTCCGCCCCCCAGCCCGCCTCTCCGGCCCCCGCAGCGGCGCCGACGCTCGAATGGTATCCGGTCGGCCGCATCATCGTCTGGACCGCCGGCTTCGCCGCGCTGACGACGATGGCAGCGCTCTTCACGCTCGGCACCGACAGCGCCAGCATCACCGACGGCCTGCGCAGCGGTTTGCAGCGCGCCCTCGGCAGTCGCGACGGTTCTTCGGCCGACACCGACCGCCTTATCGATGCTCTGGCGACCGTGGCGCCCTCGGCCGCCGCCACCATCGCGATGCTGACGCTGACCCTCAATCTGTGGCTCGCCGCTCGCATCACCCTGACGTCGGGCCGGCTGCAGCGGCCGTGGCCGGACCTGCGCACGGCGACGCTGCCGCCGACCACGCTGGCCGTGCTGTCGGTCGCGATCGGTCTCAGCTTCGCCGGCGGCATTCTGGCGCTGATCGGCGCCATCGTGACGGCAGCGCTGGCTGTCGCCTACGGACTGGTCGGCGCCGCGACGCTGCATACCCTCACTCTGCCGGCGCGGCATCGCGGCTTCGTGCTGAGTTCGACCTACGCGCTGATCGTCATCTTCATGTGGCCGGCCGTCATGTTGATCCTGCTCGGTATAGGCGACGCGGTCGTCGGCTTGCGCCGGCGCTACTATCAACGCCGCTCGCTGACCCCGCCCGATCCGCACTAATCACTCTCGCCTTATCTACCTTCAACATCGCAAATCGAAACAAGGAGACCAAAAATGGAAGTCATTCTGCTGGAGCGCGTCGCCAAGCTCGGCCAAATGGGCGAACTGGTGCGCGTCAAGGACGGCTACGCGCGTAACTTCCTGCTGCCGCGCAACAAGGCACTGCGTGCCACCGCCGCCAACCGCGAGAAGTTCGAGCACATGAAGGCCGACCTCGAGGCCCGCAACATCCAGGCCAAGGCCGAAGCCGCCAAGGTCGCCGAGAAGATCGACGGCCGCAACGTCGTCGTGCTGCGTCAGGCCTCCGAGACCGGCCAGCTGTTCGGCTCGGTGTCGGTGCGCGACGTCATCGCCAGCTTCGAGGCCGACGGCGTCGCCATCAGCCGCAGCCAGGTCATGCTCGACGCCCCGATCAAGACCATCGGCAAGCACACCGTGGTGATCGCCGTGCATCCGGAAGTCGAAGTCGACGTGACGGTGACCGTGGCGCGCAGCGCCGACGAGGCCGAGCGCATCAACCGCGGCGAAGACATCTCGACCCGCCAGGAAGATCAGGACGCCGCCGCCGAGGCGATCGCGGCCGCCGGCGAATTCTTCGATCCGGACGCGCAGCCGGACGACGAGCAGGCAGCCGGCTGATCCAGCCGCTGAGGCCCACAAAAAGCAAAGCCCGGTCGGTTCGACCGGGCTTTGTTGTTTTGGCAGTTACTTCGAGATCGGAACGGGCGGCGACGGCGTTGCGTCGTCCGGCGCCGCTGCCGGCGCGGCGGTCGATCCGCCGCCGGATTTAGCAGCCTCCGAGGCTTTGGGCTCTGCCGTCTTCGGCTCCGAGGTCTTGGTCTCAGTCGCCTTGGTGTCGGTCGGCCTGGTCTCGATCGGCTTGCTGTCCGTGGACTTCGCTTCGGCCGGCTTGGCCTCAGCCGGCGGCCCTGCCCGGCTGGGTGCGGGCGTCACGGCCGGCACAGGATCGGCTCGCAGAGGCACCGCTGCCGGGGTCCCGTTGTCCTTGGCCGGCTCAGCGACCGGCTTCGCAGTCTCGGTCGCCGGAGCCGGCTTGGCGGCCGTGCTCTCCTCGGACTTGCTCTCCGCAGGCTTGGCGGAGGCGGCAGGCGCCGCATGGCCCTTGGCGCCTTTGCGGCCATGCTTGCGGCCCTTGGGAGACTGCTCCTCCTGCGTCTCGGCGGCTGCGGCCGGCGCTGCTTCCGCCGGATTGGCTTCCTCAGCGTGGGCGGGACGACGGCCACGGCGCGAGCGCGGCTTCGGCTCTTCGGTCGGCGCGGCCTGCTGACCGGCTTCCGGTTTGGCCTCTTCCTCGCGGCGCGGCTTGCGGCCTCGCCGCTCTTCCGGCGCGCCCGGGGTCACCTCGGCCTTCGGCACTTCGTTCTGCTTGTAGCGCGTGTCCGTCCCGCCATTCGACACCAGGTACGAGCTCAGCAGCGAAGCCATATCGGGGCTCGTGGTGTAGTGCTGGCGCAAGAACGACGGCAGCGAACTCGGCGGCACCGTGCGAACCAGACCGCGCGGGCTCTTGTGGCAGGCCGCGCAGGTGCCTGCAAATATCTGAGATGGACTCTTGCCGGCCTCGAGATTCTGGGCTGCTGCCGTACCCGGGACGAAAGAGCCGATCAGCAGCACCATCGCCGCCGGACTGAGCAATCGGCTCAACATTTGATCCTCCGATGCAAAAAATCGCCGCAGCCGCGGCGGTGACCTTTTAGCCGATTATGCGATGAATGGGAGCTACAGATCACGCTTCTTTGTTGCCGAGACGGGCCAGCATATCACCCTCTCCCGTTTGACATTGGAGATGCCTGAAAATCTCGACTACCTTTTGGTTCGTCTATCTCTGCCAACGATAATGAACGAAACGGTAGACCGGGAATTGAGCGACTAACGGCGCAGGCTTGTGTCCGGTCTTTGGGTTGTGTCGATGGACCGATTGTTGCGTTTCTTCCTCCGCAGCTTCATCAAGCGCGGCTCTATCACCTTCACCACCGCGGAAGGCTCGACCTTCACCTGCGGCGACGGCACCGGCACCCCAGTTCACGCCCGCTTCAAAACCCGTGATGCCGAAAAGCGGGTGTTGCTCGATCCCGAGCTCGCCCTCGGCGAAATCTACATGGACGGCGAGTTCGTGATGGAGCAAGGCTCGATCGCCGAACTTCTCGCCATCGTGATGGATCAGCCGGTGTGGACACCGGGCTGGGCCAAGCTGCAGGCTTGGGCGCGTTACCTGACACGGTCGATCGCTCAATTCAATCCGCGCACTCGGTCGCGCGACAACGTGGCTCATCACTACGATCTCGACGGCCGGCTGTATTCGCTGTTTCTCGACGCCGACAAACAATACAGCTGCGCCTATTTCGAGACGCCGGATAGTTCGCTCGACGACGCGCAGCTCGCGAAGAAACGTCATATCGCCGCCAAACTACTTCCGCAGCCCGGGCATCGCGTGCTCGACATCGGCTCGGGCTGGGGCGGGCTTGGATTGTATCTCGCGGAGACCTGCGGCGCCGACGTCACCGGCGTGACGCTGTCGAGCGAGCAGCTTCAGGTCTCCAACTCCCGCGCCGCCGAATGCGGACTGTCGGAAGCCGCACGCTTTCTGATGCAGGACTATCGCGACATCCCCGGCCCGTTCGATCGCATCGTCTCGGTCGGCATGTTCGAACATGTCGGCGTCGCGCATTACGACACGTACTTCCGTCGCTGCGCCGAGCTTCTCACCGACGACGGCGTGATGCTGCTGCATTCGATCGGCCGATCCGAGGGGCCCGGCTTCACCAATCCGTGGATCGCCAAGTACATCTTCCCGGGCGGCTATCTCCCCGCGCTGTCGGAAGTACTACCGGCGATCGAACGCGCCGGTCTGCTGGTCTGCGATATCGAGATCCTGCGGCTGCACTACGCCGAAACGCTCAAGGCGTGGCGCGAACGCTTCCTCGCCCGCCGCGAAGACGCCGAGCGGCTGTATGATGAGCGCTTCGTCCGGATGTGGGAGTTCTATCTGGCCGCGTCGGAGATGTCGTTCCGCAAACAGAACAACATGGTGTTCCAGATTCAGATCACCAAGCGCCAGGGCTTGGTACCGATCACACGCGACTATATCAGCAGCGAGGAGAAGCGGCTCCGCGCTCTGGAGCACGGTTGTAAGCCGAAGCTGCAGCTCGCCGGCGAGTGAACTCGGTCACCGTGGAGGTGCGCGACAAATGTTCGCGCGCCGCGCGCATCAGACCCTCGTTGCAGCGTAAGGGCGCATTCACTTCGAGCGCGCGGTCGTAGTTTTCGAGAAGCGCTTCCAGCCAAAGCCGGTCCCGCTCGGCCGCGCCGGCCTCCGTGCAGTGCGCAGCGGCGGTGGTGGACACCATCAGGGTCTCTTCAGCCATTGCCATCCGAGCCATCGCCGCTCACCTTCCGTTAACGGACATTAACAAGCTGCTGTTCAAACCGTTCCGCGGCGGTTGCGCCGCGTCGTGTGATTCTGCTCACGGACTGCTCCCGATCGAATGGCGCTAGTTCGCCGCCATGAGCAGAAAAACCGACAAACCTCCCCTCGATATGCCGTCCGGTTCCGTGGTCGATATCGCCCTGATCGCGATTGGTCTCGCCGCGACGCTGGCCGGGCTGGCTTGGCTGTTCCTGTCGTGACGGGCGTTGCTTGCGAAACCGCGCCATCAAATGGGTCGAACCGCCCGACCCGAGGTTCAAGCTGGAGCGCACCGTTTTGGCCGGCCGAAGCGTCAAGACGATCGCGCAGGGCGCTTCGCCTTCTCCACATCCTTGTCGCCACTGGTGCATAACGCGCGATTGCCGCTTCCGCTGGCCGCGCAACAGGCGCTTAAGTCGCGCCCCGCATCCGACAAAATCGAGCCGACAATCGACCCCATGGCCGCAACCGATTCGAACGTTCTCAAGCTCGCGCCCGACACGACCGCGCCGGCCTACAGAACTGCTCCGCACAATATCGAAGCCGAGCAGGCCCTGCTCGGCGCGATCCTGGTGAACAACGACGCGTTCTACCGGGTGTCGGATTTCCTCGAGGCCAAGCATTTCTTCGAGCCGATCCATCAGACCATCTACGAGACCGCCGCTGCGATCATCCGGGCTGGCAAAGTCGCCACCCCGGTCACGCTGAAAACCTTCCTGCCCGCCGATCTCGATCTCGGCGGCTTGACGGTGGGGCAATATCTGGCGCGTCTCGCCGCCGAAGCGACCACCATCATCAATGCCCACGATTACGGTCAGACGATTTACGAATTGTCGCTGCGGCGCGACCTGATCGGAATCGGTACCGACATGGTCAACGTTGCGTTCGACGCACCGGTAGACTTTGCACCAAGGACGCAGATCGAGGACGCCGAGCGCCGGCTGTACGAACTCGCCGAGACCGGCCGCTACGACGGCGGCTTCCAACGTTTCTCGCAGGCGCTGACGACCGCAGTCGACATGGCTGCCAAAGCGTTTCAGCGCGACGGAAAATTGTCGGGTATCGCCACCGGACTGACCGATCTCGACAACAAGATGGGCGGCCTGCAGCACTCCGACTTGATCATCCTCGCCGGCCGTCCCGGCATGGGCAAAACCGCGCTCGCCACCAACATCGCCTACAACGTCGCCAAGGCCTACACCCACGAGGTGCAGCCCGACGGCACCTTCAAGACCGTCAATGGCGGCATCGTCGGCTTCTTCAGTTGCGAAATGTCGGCCGAACAGCTCGCCACGCGTATTCTCGCCGAGCAGGCCAGGATCGCGTCCAGCAAAATCCGCCGCGGCGGCATTACCGAGGCCGACTTCGACACCATCCGCGACGTCTCGATCGAGCTGCAGTCGCTGCCGCTCTATGTCGACGAAACCGGCGGCCTGTCGATCGCGCAGCTCACCGCGCGCGCGCGGCGGCTGAAGCGACAGAAGGGCCTCGACATGCTGGTGGTGGACTACATCCAGCTGTTGCAGGGTTCGAGCAAGAAGGGCGACAACCGCGTCCAGGAAGTCACCGAGATCACCACCAGCCTCAAGGCGCTGGCGAAAGAGCTGAACATCCCGATCATCGCGCTGTCGCAGCTGTCGCGACAGGTCGAGTCCCGCGACGACAAGCGGCCGCAGCTGTCGGACTTGCGTGAATCCGGCTCGATCGAGCAGGACGCCGACGTCGTCATGTTCGTGTTTCGTGAAGAGTACTATCTGCAGAACAAGGAGCCGCGGCCCGGCACGCCCGAACACGAGAAATGGGCGACCGACATGGAGCTGGTGCACGGCAAGGCCGAAGTCATCATCGCCAAGCAGCGCCACGGCCCCACCGGCACCGTGGATCTGCAGTTCGAAGGCCAGTTCACGCGGTTCAGCAATCTGTCCGAAGACAGCCATCTTCCGGAGCGCATCTGATGCCGGAGCGGATCTGAGTTACGCCGGCCGGCGTTGAACGATCCGGCCGCGTTGCATAGAGTGCGGCATGAACATGCTTTCAAATGCGACGAGCGCCGGCGCGGCCGCGCTCGAACATGACAATGGTGCGTCGGGCGACATCGTGCGCGCCGAAACTCCGGGCGTCCTCACCGTCGACCTCGACGCCATCGTCGCCAATTGGCGCAAGCTCGAGAAGACCGCAATCCCGACCGAAGGCCCCGGCGTCGTCAAAGGCAACGCCTATGGCTGCGGCGCGGGTCCAGTCACCGCCGCCTTGGAGCAGGCCGGCTGCAAA
>NZ_BADD01000666.1 GCF_000333455.1 Rhodopseudomonas sp. B29 | reverse complement strand
ATTGATCAGGCGGCCGGGAATGAAGAACGGCGAGATCCTGCGCGGACCACGTTCCTTCAACAGCAGCGCCGTTTCGGCGATGCCTTCGAGGCCGCCGATGCCGGAGCCGATCAGGACACCGGAGGCGCAGCGCTCTTCTTCGGTCGACGGATGCCAATTGGCATCGTCGAGCGCCTGCCGCGCCGCCGCCATCGCATAGACGATGAAGTCGTCGACCTTGCGCTGTTCCTTCGGCTCCATCCACTGATCGGGATTGAAGCTGCCGTCCGAACCGTCGCCGCGCGGAATCATGCAGGCGATCTGGCAAGCCAGATCGGACACTTCGAACTTGTCGATCTTGCGGGCGCCGCTCTCTCCATTCAGGACACGGCGCCACGTGGTGTCGACACCGCAGCCGAGCGGCGACACCATGCCGAGGCCCGTGACGACAACCCGCCTCATGTCCAGAACTCCGGCGTAAAAATGCGCGACTCAAACAAGAAGCCGGTGGACCGCGACAACGGCCCGTCCGGCTTCTTTAAAGCGCCGCGCGGAGCGTCAGCTCTTTGCGTTCTTCTCGAGAAACTTCACGGCGTCGCCGACGGTCAGAATGGTCTCGGCGGCATCGTCCGGAATCTCGCAGCCGAACTCTTCCTCGAAGGCCATCACGAGTTCGACCGTGTCGAGGCTGTCGGCACCGAGATCGTCGATGAAGCTGGCGCCATCGACAACCTTCTCGGGCTCGACACCAAGGTGTTCCACCACGATCTTCTTAACTCGCTCGCCAATGTCACTCATCTGTAACCCCGTGCTGTTCCTTTTCGACCCGATCGGGACGGTTCGAGGCATGAGGATGCGTCAAACCGCCAAGTTCCGTCGCCGTCGCGAAGTGAATTGATATGCCCCGTCCCAGGTCGAAGCCCCACCCGGCGGCACCGCTCCCCATCGGCAATATACAGGGTTTGGACTTCCTGCAATGGCCTTCTTTGCCTAGCCGGCGGGGCTCCGGTTATCATACTTCCGCCGGGTTGACCACTCGCGCGGACGGTGCACACAGCGCTTGTTTGCACCGCCAAACGCTCGCAAATTCACTTAGATCATCGCCATGCCGCCGTTGACGTGAATCGTCTGCCCGGTGACGTAGGCGGCCTCGTTCGAGGCGAGATAAACCGCCGCCGCCGCGATGTCGTCCGGCGTGCCGAGCCGACCGGCCGGCACCTTGGACAGGATGGTCTCGCGCTGCTTATCGTTGAGCACATCGGTCATCGGCGTGGCGATAAATCCCGGTGCAATGCAATTGGCGGTGACGTTGCGCTTGGCGTACTCGGCGCCGATCGACTTGATCATGCCGATCAGGCCGGCCTTCGATGCCGTGTAGTTGCCCTGCCCCGGATTGCCGGTGACGCCGACCACCGAAGTGATCGCGATGATGCGACCGAACTTCTTGCGCATCATCAGCTTGGTTGCGGCGCGCGTGAGCCGAAACGTCGACGTCAGATTGACCTTGATGACGTCGTCCCAGTCTTCGTCGCGCAGCTGCACGAACAGATTGTCGCGCGTGATGCCGGCGTTGCAGACGAGGATATCGAGCTGGCCCATCGCTTCCGCAGCGGCGGGC
>NZ_BADD01000667.1 GCF_000333455.1 Rhodopseudomonas sp. B29 | reverse complement strand
CGCGAGTGACCGCGCATGACCGACGCAGCACATAGCGCAGCCTCGGCCCGGCTCGCGGCAGGCGGGCTGATCGATCGCACCCAACCGATGTCGTTCGCGTTCGACAGCCGCGACTACGCGGGCTTCGCCGGCGATACGCTGGCCTCGGCGCTGCTCGCCAACGACGTCAAGCTGGTCGGCCGTTCGTTCAAATATCACCGCCCGCGCGGCATCTTCACTGCGGGCTCCGAAGAACCGAACGCGCTCGTGGAGCTACGCGAGGGCGCGAGGCGCGAGCCCAACACCCGCGCCACCATGGTCGAACTGTTCGACGGACTGCGGGCGAGCAGCCAAAACCGCTGGCCGTCGCTGGCGTTCGACGTCGCGTCGGTGAATTCGCTGCTGTCGCCATTCCTGGCCGCCGGCTTCTACTACAAGACCTTCATGTGGCCGGCCGCCTTCTGGGAGAAGGTATACGAGCCGGCGATCCGCCGCGCCGCGGGGCTCGGCCGCGTCAGCGGCGAAGCCGATCCCGACAGCTACGACAAGAGCCACGCCTTCTGCGATCTCTTGGTGATCGGCGGCGGCGCGGGCGGACTGATGGCGGCGCTGGCGGCGGGCCGCGCCGGCGCACGCGTCGTGCTGTGCGACGAGGATTTCGTGATCGGGGGACGACTTAATGGCGATCGCCGCGAGGTCGGAGGGCGGAGCGGCGCCGAATGGGCCACTAACGTCGTCGCCGAACTCCGCGCCATGCCGAACGTGCGGCTGCTGCGCCGGACCACGGTGTTCGGCGTCTATGACGGCGGCACTTACGGCGCCCTGGAACGCGTCAGCGATCATCTGCCGGTGCCGGCGCCGCATCAACCGCGCCAGCGCTACTGGAAAATCGTCGCGCGCCGCGCCGTGCTGGCTTCCGGCGCGATCGAGCGGCCGATCGTGTTCGGCGGCAACGACCGGCCGGGCGTGATGCTGGCCTCGGCAGTACGCACCTATCTGAATCGCTTCGCCGTCGCACCGGGACGCCGCGCCGCTGTGTTCACTTGCGGCGATGATGGTTGGACCACAGCCTTCGATCTGGCTGCGGCCGGCGTCGAAGTCGCGGTCATCATCGATAGCCGCGGCGAGCCGCCGCCGCATCTGATCGCGCAGGCCAAGCAGGCGGGAATTCGCGTGGTGGTCGGCGCCGAAGTAATCGACACCGCCGGCCGCTTGCGGCTGTCGCGGATCACGGTACGTGACGGCAAGGGACAGATCAGTCGCTTCGATGTCGATCTGCTGGCGGTCTCCGGCGGTTGGGGCGCCAATCTCGGACTGACGACGCATCTCGGCAGCCGTCCCGAGTGGTCGGAGGCGCTGGCGAGTTTCGTGCCGTCGACGCTGCCGCCCGGTATGACGGCGGTCGGCGCCGCCGCCGGACATTTCGGCCTCACTGACGCGCTGGTCGAGGGCGCTGCCGCCGGGGCGGCGGCCGCCGAAGCGCTCGGGCTCAAGCCGCACGCCGTCGAGATTCCCGCGACCGACCCCGAGCCCACCAACGCAACGCCGACCTGGTCCGGCACCACGCCGCGCTCCAAGGCCTTCGTCGATCTGCAGAACGACGTCACCAGCGCCGACGTCGCGCTGGCGGCGCGCGAAGGCTTCAAGTCGGTCGAACTCTTGAAGCGCTACACGACGCTCGGCATGGCCACCGACCAGGGCAAGACCTCGAACGTCAACGGCCAGGCCATCATGGCGAAGCTGACCGGGCGCTCGATGTCGCAGGTCGGCACCACGATGTTCCGGCCGCCGCAGGTCCCGGTCGCGATCGGCGCCTTCGCCGGTCATCATCGCGGCCGGCAATTCCGGCCGACGCGCTACACCGCCGGGCACGAATGGGCGAAGCAGCAAGGCGCCACCTTCGTCGAGACCGGGCAATGGCTGCGCGCCCAGTGGTTCGCGCAAAGCGGCGAGACCGATTGGCTGCAGACCGTCAACCGCGAGGTCCGCGCGACTCGGACGAATGTCGGCGTGTGCGACGTCTCGACACTCGGCAAGATCGACGTCCAGGGCAGCGATGCCGGCGTATTTCTCGACCGCATTTACACCAACACGTTCTCGACCCTGCCGGTCGGCAAGGTGCGCTACGGCCTGATGCTGCGCGAAGACGGCATCGCCTTCGACGACGGCACCTGCGCGCGGTTCGCCGACGATCACTTCATGATGTCGACCACCACCGCCAATGCCGGCGCGGTGATGCAGCATCTCGAACACGCCCGCCAGGTGCTGTGGTCGCAGCTCGATGTCCAGCTCGTCTCGGTCACCGAACAATGGGCCCAATACGCGGTCGCCGGCCCCCGCGCCCGCGATCT
>NZ_BADD01000668.1 GCF_000333455.1 Rhodopseudomonas sp. B29 | reverse complement strand
ACCTTCACCGAGCTGATGCAGCGCCTGATTGAGCGCGCGCAGGCCGGTTGCCGCCAGATCGATCGTCGGCATGATCAGCGCTCCCAGAAATACACGGTGGCCGGCTCGGGCTCCCAGACCCGGGCGTTGTCGATGCCGGGCAGACCGACCAGCGCCCGATACTCGGAGCCGAACGCGACGTACTGATCGGTCTCGGCGAGCACCGCCGGCTTGCAGGCGATTGGATCGCGTAGCACGCCGAATCCGTCACGGGTGCCGACCACGAAAGTGTAGAAGCCGTCCAGCTCGCTGAGGCTCTTCTGCAGAGCGTCGCCGAGGCTCAACCCGTCGGACATCTGCGCCGTCAGATACGCCGCCGCCACCTCCGAGTCGTTTTCGGTCTCGAAGCTCATGCCCTTGTTCTTCAGCTCGCGGCGCAGGTTGTTGTGATTGGACAGCGAGCCGTTATGCACCAGGCACTGATCGCTGCCAGTCGAGAACGGATGCGCCCCCATCGTGGTCACCGCCGACTCGGTCGCCATGCGGGTGTGAGCGATGGCGTGGCTGCCTTTCATCCCCGACAGGCCGAACCGGTCGGCCACGTCGGTCGGATAGCCGACCTCTTTGTAGATCTCGATGCGATCACCGACGCCCATCACGCGCAGATGCGGATAGCGCTCGCGCAGCAGCTTGCGAGCCTTGTCGGCGAACGAGGCATCGAGCCGCAGCACCGCATGCGTATCGCGCACCGTCATCCCGACGTCGGTCGCAAGCGCTTCGGTCAGCGCATCGTCCAGACCGGCGAACGCCGAACTATCGGGCGATTGCAGCGTGATCTTGCAGAGTCCGCCTTCATCCGCCCCATAAACGGCGAAGCCCGCGCTATCCGGACCGCGATCGCACATCGTCGACAACATTTCGGCCATCAGCTTGCCCAGCTGAGGCTCCAGCGCTTTGTCTTTGATGAAGAGACCGACAATTCCGCACATCGATTGAACTCCCGCTTTGCGGATGAAGAGTATTGTTGAGAACTTGTATCAAGGCCCGTCCGCGACATCAATACCAATAAACTGTTTTTCCTGCCAAGAAACTTGCGACGCACACCTCTGCTCGGTGCATAGCTCTCCGGGGCCCGGCGCGATCCTCTGTGCCGGCCGTATCTGTTGGAAAATCCGGGGTTTTTGCCGCGGAGCGGTTACGCCGGGCTGGCTGCCTCGGCGCGCGCGCCAAGCCGTTCGGCGAGACGCCGGCTTCCATTTCGTTTCTCATCGGCGCTCATGGCGCGGACCAGTTCCTCGAGCTCGGCCATCGCCAGGCCGACGCCGTGCTGGGCCGCGGCACTCAGCCAGACGAACGCCTCGACACGATCGACCGGCGTGCCGAGACCCTTGGCGTAGCAGTAGCCAAGGCGCGCCTGCGAAGGATAATGACCGCCGACCGCAGCGCGGCGATACCATTCGACCGCTTGCGCCATGTCGACATCGACGCCCTGCCCCTTGGTCAGCAGCACTGCGTAGTTGAACTGGCCGAGCGCATCGCCCTGCTCGGCGGCCTGGCGAAACCACGCAGCCGCCTTGACCGGATCGGCCGCGACGCCCTCACCCTTCGCATACATCGCCCCGACATTGTTGGCGGCCAGCGCATTGCCCTTTTGGGCCGCGCGGAGATAAAGATCAAAGGCGCGCACCATGTCGCGGTCGGCGCCGAGCCCATTGGCGAACAGCGATCCCAGCCAGGCTTCCGCCTCGGCATCGCCTTCGTCGGCGAGCGGCTGCCAGATTTCCATCGCCTTCTGGTAATCGCGTTCCAGAAACGCAGCTTCTCCATCGGCAGCGGTCGGCATCGGCATCTCCTATGGACGGGTGTGCGGGGCGATCTTGAACAAATAGACGCAGTCGACATCATCGGAGGCGTCGTCCGGTGCGGCGCCCGCCGTCTTGAGATGCCCGGTGAAATAATCGTAGACGGTCCGCGCCGCGCGATGAGTCAGCAGCTGTTTGTAGAGCCACGGATCCTGATCGGACTGAACGCCGTGGTGATCGAACAGGGCCTCTTTCGGAGCCGCCGACAGACCGACGTACCAATTGCCGAAGGTCGGGTCGAATTCCTTGATGTAGGCGAGAAACTCGTACTTGACCTGCTGAACGCTGAACACCATTGGCCGATCCCGTCAGGCACGCATCAAGGGTGCGTTCCAATAGGAGGCATGGAGCCTCCCGATGCGCTCGACCAACGCTTGGTTGAACTCCCAGCCGGCCCGGCTCGTCTCGGTCGGCTCGGCCGCGAGCGCGGCCTCGACTTCGGCCTGACGCGTCGTCGCCTTGGCCACCGCGAGCTTGAGCAGCGGCGCAAACCGCGTCAGCGCTGCGTCGTAACTGACGGCCGGCAGATCCGAGCGCACGAAGAACGACAGTCGCCACAGCGCCTGATCCATCGCGGTCGGCTGCAGCACGATAGCCAGGATCGCACTGCGCGATCGGATCAGCACCAGATTGGGGAAGTGCCAGCGCGCGGTGACGTGATTGATCGCGCCGCCGCCCGCTTCCGCCGACCGCGCGGCATCGACTAGCGCGGCACCGGCGATCTTCCAATTGGCGCGATGCTCCTGCCAGTGTCCGGCGACTCTGATGAAGTCGTTATCCCATTCGGGCTCGGCGGCGTGCCATTCGACCTCGAGCGTGGGATCGATATTGGCGAAGATCAACGGGCCACAGGTTTTGATCCGCACCGGCAACAGCCGCTCCGGAATGGCGCCGAGAAACTGCCCCATCTGCGGGGTCATTTCCATCAGGTTCTCGCCGCCGATCACCTCGCGATCGCGACTGTAGCCGCACGAGGTGTAGGAACATTTGGTTTTCTTGCCGGTGCGGCACTGCGCCGGCACCGCGCGGCAGCCACCGTGCTGAGCTTTGTTGAAGCGGCCGACCAGCGATCCATCAGGCTGGCGCTGCACGTGAATGGCGTGATGACCGATCGTGTAGGGCAACAGATCCAGGGCATTCGGAATTTCTGGCGCCGTTCCGATGCAGACCCAGTCTCGCGTCCAGATCTTCTCGTCTTCGAGACGCTGAAACACTTCCGAGGTGTAGGCCCGTCGCGGCAGCATCGTCGCTAGACCGAACCGCGCCGTCGCGGTCGTGTAGCGGCCGAGATCGAGGAAGTCGACGCCTTCGTCGATATAGACGGCATCCGGATGAGCGAGCATGACGCACCTCGGTGACAGGAGAAGGTGGCGCCGGATGCCCCCGGCGCCACCCCTTTAGGCGCGCGCGTGGCTACTTGCGCGCCTTGTTCATCGGCTGGTCGTAGTCGGCGCGGCCGCGATGCACGATCGCCGCCGGCTCCGGCATCGGCAGCGGTCCGTCCTTCATAAAGCGATTGAGGACGTTGCCGACCAGGGTCGAGATGTTGTTGTCGCCGTTGTTCCAGGGCAGCGAGCCGCAGAACGCGATCGACGAGAAGGCGAAGGCCGCACCACCGTTCGGCGTCTCGTGATAGGCGATGTCGGAGCGCACGCGCGGATGCTGGGTGCCGTCGAGGCCCTGCTGGTTGAAGCCGTAGTCTTCCATGACCAGCAGATAGCCTTCGGTGTGGCGGCCGGCCGAGGTCGCCACCACCAGCGTGTGCGGCGGGCTGCCCAGCATGGTGTCGACGATGTCGAGCTCGGTGCCGGCGGCGCCGCCGCCGACCAGGCCGAAATTGCCGAGCTTCTCGTCGTAATTGATGCCCTCGAACGCCCACGACACGCGCGCGTCGTTACTCTCGGGCGTCCGCGAGTAGTAGGTCGAGATGTCGAAGCCTTCCGACGACATGCCGGTGCCGGCGATGGTGTGGAGATAACGGCCGCGGAACCGCCACATGCCGCCGAGTTCACCGGTGCCCTGGTGATAGTATTCGCCAGGATCGGCGCGCCACGTGCGGATGCCGCTTTCGCAGCGACGCATCTCGGTGACGATGCCGCGGCCCTGCTTGTCGTAAGCCGGGTGATACGAATGCACCCAATACCAGCCATCGGCGCCCATATACATGAAGCGGCCGCCACGCTGCATGTAGTTGTGTAGCGCGTCGAGCTGCGGGCCGCTGTTGTGTTCCGGATGCGAGCCCGAGATGACGACGTTATAATTCTCCAGCCGGGCGAGACCGTCATAGGTGACGTCCTCGTCGGTGATCACGTCGTATTCGTAGCCCTTCTTCTCCAGCCAGTAGATCATGTGCAGGTCGGCCGGATACTGCCACGGCGCCTGCGCCAGGAAGTGGTCGTATTTCGGCCGGATGCTCAGGATCGGACGCAACCGCGACGACAGGCACAGGCCCGAGCCGTCGGTGTGGGTGTCGTAAATCGATCCACCGTATTCGCGATGCTCCGACAGGAACATGTTCTGCTGCTGCATGATCGGCACGCGGTACACCAGGAGCTCGGCGCCGCCGGCGTTGTTGGCGAGGTGCTCGTTGGCGTAGGCCATGTAGCTGATGGTCGGCACCATGAAGGCGATCTTCGCCGTCTCTTCACCGACACGAGGCACTACCCAGAACGGGATGTAGTCCTCGTCGCCGTCCTTGGTGGTCAGCTTGGCGGCGTAGAACTTGCTGCTGGTGCCCTTCGGCACGCTCCATTCGAAGCTGACCTGCCAGCGCGCGTCGTCGATGTCGTCGTCGTGGAAGTGGATGGCGCCGTACTGCTCGGGCGCGCCCTTCCAGTCGAAGATCTGGCCTTCCCAGTTGTAGCCGGTCATCGCCCGCGTCGGGCAATTGACGATGGTGGCATGGAACAGATACGGGCCCTTGTCCTTGCCGATCAGCGTGTTGATGCCGTCGCCGAAGTCCCAGGACGCGACGATGGCTTCGGACAGCTTGCCGGTCGGGCCGGAGTTGCGCCGCTCGCTCAGGCCGGGCTGGGCGCCGAGCTTCATGGTCTCGATCTCGAGCCGCGACAGCGCGCGATTGCAGATGCGCGGACTGTCGATCTTGCCGTTGTAGTGGCCCTTGATCAGCACGCCTTGCGGCACCGACGCCTTGGCGAGCGGCGAGTCGGTGACCGAGCCGCAATAGCCGGCGATCACCGTCGGCGAACCGGCGACATAGGCCAGCTTGGTCGACAGCTTCTTGCTGACCGGCGGAATCTCGGGGTCGAGCGCATAGACCACCTGCGGCTCGTGATACAGCACGGCCTCGCCGGTCGCAGCGTCGAAGCTGGCGGCGACGAAATGCCATGCATGATCGCGCAGCGGCGCGCCGGTCGTGATCACCTGATCGTTGACGCGGAATTCGACGCAACCGTCTTCATTGATGAACAGGCCATAGCCCTTGCCGTCGCACCATTTGGTGACGAGGCCCTGGGCGCCGTGCTTCCAGTATTTCGGATGCGTTTTCGGCGTGGTCGGCCAGATCCAGCACTGCAGCGTCACGCTTTCCACGCAGAACTGCGGCTTGTCGACCACAAAGCCATAGGAGCCGCTGTAGATCTCCTGCTTCACGCCCTTGTAGGTGCCGTTGATGGCGGCGTCGATCTTCTCTTCGATGAAGCCGGGGCCGCGCGGATTGGTGTCGGCGTGGATCATCTTGACGATCTCGGCCTGATACTCGGACGGACCGTCGCAATTGACGTAGAACTTGATGGTATCGCCCGGATGCACGCTGAACTTGTCGGCGTATCCGGTCATCTTCATCCAACTCATCGGGCTACCCTTATCCTCGGCGCTTCGCTGGCGTTTCTCAGGTCACGGTCCACATGTCGTCACGACGCTTCCAGCCTTCGCGGAAGTGCTCGGGGAAGCCGTCCGTTTCCGGATATTCCTCGAGCCGCATCAGGAAGATGTCGTGCTGCGGATCTTGTTCGTTGTCGTAAACCTTGTCGGTAACGAACTCCGGCGGCACGCCGCGGATGCCAGACAGACGCGCGATGCGCCATTCCTTCTCGACTTTGGTACACACCACCACCAGCTTGCCCTTGGCCGGCGCGGCGCGCATCCGCAGCAGCACGCGGTTGAGCTGAAAGTCCTCGTGGATGCCGCCCGTCACGACGGTGGTGTCGCCCGGCGTCGCGCATTTCAGCACGCTGTTGCCGGCGACGCCTTTCATGGAGTCGATGCACTCCTTGTGTTCCTTGATCATGCGCTTCGCATCATCTGTGGACGGCCGTGGAATCGGAATCATCGGTCAGCTCCTTGGGAATCAGATGGTGAGGTACTTGTGGATGATGTCTTCGGTCAGCTCAGGCATCGGGCCACTGGCGACGACGCGACCGTTGTCGACCATCAGGAACGCGTCACCGAGCCGCTTGGCGACACGGATATGCTGTTCGGTGAGCAGCAGCGTGATGCCGAGTTCGCGGTTGAGCGTCCGCAGCGTCTCGCCGATCTCGTGGACGATGTTGGGCTGGATGCCTTCGGTCGGTTCGTCGAGCAGCAGGATCTTGGGGTCGACCGCGAGCGCACGCGCGATCGCGAGCTGCTGTTTTTGACCGCCGGACAGGAGGCCTGCCCGGCGGTCGAGATTCGCCTTCAGATAGGGGAACATCCGAAGGCAGACTTCGGGAATCTCCGGCCGGCCGTCGTGGCGTGCGAAGGTGCCCAGCAGGATGTTTTCCCGAACGGTGAACTCCGACAGGATGCCGCGGCCCTGCGGCACGTAGCCGATGCCGAGCTTGGCGCGCTGATGCGTCGGCGCGCCCGAAATTTTCTCGCCCGCGATGGTGATGTCGCCGGTCGAACGATCGGTGAGCCCCATGATGGTACGCATCAGCGTGGTCTTGCCGACGCCGTTACGCCCCAGCACGCAGAGGCACTTGCCCTGCTCGATGCCGAACGAGAAATCCCGCAGGATCGATGTCTTGCCGTAATACGACGTGACGTTGTCCATCGCGAGCAGCATGGTCAGTCCTCCGCGTCGCCGAGATAGACTTCACGGACGCGCTCATTGGCTTCGATCTCGCCGATCGAGCCCTGCGCCAGCAGGCTGCCCATGTGCATCACCGTGACGACGTCGGCGATCTGCTTGACGAACGCCATGTCGTGCTCGACTACGACCAGCGAATGAGTCTTCTTCAACCGGTTGAAGATCTCCGCGGTCTTCTCGATCTCCTGCTCGGTCATGCCGGCGACCGGCTCGTCGAACAGCAGCAGCCGCGGGTCCTGCATCAACACCATGCCGATCTCGAGCCACTGGGTCTCGCCGTGCGACAGAATGCCGGCCTCGGTGTTGAGCCGCGGCCCGAGCCCGGTCAGCGCCAGCACTTCCTCGAGCTTGGCGGCGAACACCGGCTCGCGGAAGCGGAAGAAGTTTTTCACCGGGTTGGTACTACGACTGCAGGCGACTTCGAGATTCTGCTTGACGGTGAGATCCCGGAACACCGCCGGCACCTGGAATTTGCGGCCGATGCCACGGCGCGCGATCTCGTGCTCGTCGAGACCGGTGATGTCTTCGTCGCAGAACATGATCTGACCCGAAGTCGGCTTCTGCCGACCGGTGATCAGGTCCATCGTGGTGGTCTTGCCGGCTCCGTTCGGACCGACGAGACAGCACAGAGTCTGCTCGACCAGTTCGATGCTGAACTGATTGATCACCGTGACGGTGTCGAACGATTTGCAGAGGTCGCGGATTTCGAAGAAGCCCATCGTCGCCTCACTCGCCCGGTTGCGGCAGCATCTGCTGCGCCGGCACGCTGCCGCCGTTGTCGTGTCCGCGCTTGCGGCCCAGCCGGCCGAGCGCGCTCTCGACCAGGCCGATCAGGCCCTTGGGCAGGAAGCGCACGACCAGGATGAAGAAGGCGCCGAGGATCAGCAGCCAGGTATTGAGGAAGGCGTCGCCCAGATAGCTCTGCGCGCCCTGGATCAGGAAGGCGCCGAAGATCGCGCCCATCAGCGACATGCGGCCGCCGATCCCGGCCCAGATCACCATCGACAGGCTGAAGGTGGTGTCGAACTGCGCGGGCGAGACGTACTGAGTGAGTGTCACCCACAGGCAGCCCGCGACCGCGGCAAAGAAGCCCGAGATGGTATAGATCGCGGTCTCGTAGCCGGCGACGCTGTAGCCGAGGAAGCGGACGCGCTCGGCGTCGTTTCGGATCGCCTGCACGACCAGGCCGAACCGGCTCAGCGTCATCAGCTTGGCCACGACGGTCGCGACCACCAGCAGCCCCAGCACGGTCCAGTAGGCGGTCGGACTGTAGGGATCGAGCGTGAACTCGCCGAGATGCAGCGGAGCCGGCGGCGTGATGCCGTTGACGCCGTTGGTATAGGGCTGCATGTCGAGGATCAGCGTGCCCCATGCGCTCAGCATCGCCAGCGTCATGATGGCGAAGAACGGGCCCGATACGCGGGCGCGGAACATCAGGCCGCCGAATACCAGACAGAACAACGTCGGCACCACCAGCGCCAGCACCATGCCGACACCGGTGTTGGCGAATGGCTTCCACAGCAGCGGCAGATGATCGAGGCTGTTGTTGAGCATGAAGGGCGGCATCGGGTTCGACGCGTCCTGCGACTGCATCTGCATGGTCATCGCCATGCCGTACGCGCCGAGGCCGAACGCAATGCCCTGGCCGAGATTGAGGATACCGCCGAAGCCCCAGCACAGGCTGATCGACAGCGCCAACATGCCGTACACGCCGTAGGTCGAGAGCTGATTGAGCAGGAAGTTGTCGTCGACCACCAGCGGCACGGCGGCCAGAAACAAATAGAACACCAGGTAGGCGAGCCACTGGGCGCGGACGTTGTGATAGAGGTTCATGGCGCTGTCCTTCCAGATCCCGCCCTCACCGGCGTTTCGCCGACGGCGCGAACAGGCCTTGCGGCCTGATCCGCAGGAACACCACGATCAGCACGAACAGGACGAAGCGCGCGAAGGTGTCGTTGGTGAAGTAGGCGAAGATCGACTGCAGCTCGCCGGTGGCGCCGCCCGCCGCGACGCTGCCGGCGAGCGTGCCGCCCCCCACCACGACCACGAGGAAAGCCTGAACCACGTAGGCCGCTCCCATGGTCGGCAGCACGATATTGAGAACGCCGAACAACGATCCTGCGAGCCCCGCCAGACCGGCGCCGAGCGCGAAAGTCAGCATGTAGACGCGGTCGGCGTTGACGCCGAACGACGCCGCCATTTCCTTGTCCTGCATCACGGCGCGAACCTGGACGCCGAACCGCGTCCGGTAGAACAGCGCCCACAACGCCACTGTCGCGGCGATCGTCACCAGCAGCACGACGACGCGGAACACCGAGATGTTGATGAAGGCGAACTGGATGTTGCTCGAGAAGGCGGGCGGCACGGCGATGTATTTCGGGTCGCTGCCGAACAGCAGGCGTACGCCCTGCATCAGCACTAGCGACACGCCGAAGGTGGCGAGCAGCGTGTCGAGGGGTCTCTTATAGAGATAGCGGATCAGGCCGCGTTCGATGATCAGGCCGACCGCGGCGACGATCAGGAACGACGCCGGCACGCACAGCGCGAACGGCAGGCCGAAAGAACTCTGCAACATGTAGGAGCTGTAGGCGCCGAGCATGATGAACTCGCCGTGCGCCATGTTGATCACGCCGGCTGCACCGTAGATGATGGTCAGCCCGAGTGCCGCGATCAGCCAGATGCTGGCGATGCTGATGCCGAGGATCAGGGCGTTGATGAACGCGCTAAGGTCGAACGACGTGAAGAAGGATCCGGCCGTCATGCTTCGCTCCGCCGCGGTTGCAGGCAGGTGACGGCGCCGGAGACCGGCGCCGCCAATCGATTGGTGTGAAGGTTCAGATGACGTTCTTGCGGATCTTGCCGTCGGGGGCCTTGAGGCCGTCCGCCATGCACTTGCCCGCGTCCGGATAGATCGAGTACGGATCCGGCGCCACGTGTTCGGCCGCAGCCTTGACGATCTTGAACGAACCGTCGGCCTGGCACTGGCCGATCTTCGGCTTCAGCCAGGTGTTGAAGTTCTGATCGTCGATCCAGATCAGTCCTTCGGGCGAAACGGCGTCCTCGACCTTGATGCCGCCCGAGACGTCGCGGATCGCACGCGGTGTCACCGCCTCCAGACCCACCTTCGCGATGGCCTTCTCGAGGCCCGCCTTGAACACGTAGGCGGAGGTGTAGGTCTCTTCCATGTTGTAGTGCGTCGAGCCGTTCTTGCCGTATTTGCTCTTCAGGAAGCTCTCGACGAACTTGTGGTTGGTCGGGTTGTCCAATGCCTGGAAGTACGGCGCGGACAGGAAGTGGCCGGCGCCGAATTCGTTGCCCATCGCCTTGGTCTCGATCTCACCGGTGGTCAGCGAGGCGATCGGCATCGAGTCGACCTTGAAGCCCTCCTGCTTGAACTGCTTGTGGAAGGCGATGTCCGACGCGCCGACCACGGTGGAGAAGATGAAGTTCGGCTTGGCTTCGCGGATCTTGTTCAGCACCGGGCCGAACTCCGAGCTGCCGAGCGGAATGTACTCCTCACCGAGCAGTTCGCCGCCGGCCTGCTGCAGCCAGACCTTGGCGTTCTTGTTGGATTCCTTCGGCCACACGTAGTTGGAACCGACGAAGAACACCTTCTTGCCGAACTGCTGGACCATGAACGGAATCAGGTCCTTGGAATGCTGGTTGGCGAGCGGCCCCGTACAGATCGTGTTCTGCGTGCACTCCGCGCCTTCGTAGCAGGTCGGATAATAGAGCAGATGGTTCTGCGACATCACGGTCGGCAGGATCGCCTTGCGGCTCGCCGAAGTGTAGCAGCCGAAGATCGAGATCACCCGGTCGCGCAGGATCAGTTCCTTGGTCTTTTCCGAGTAGACGTTGAAGTCCGACTTGGCGTCGACGATCACGGGCTCGACCTGCATTCCGGCGATGCCGCCGGCCTTGTTGATTTCGTCGATCGCGTACTGCATCACCAGGGTTGAATCTTCCTCGGGTACAGCGAGGCCGCCGGTGAGCGAGAACAGGAGGCCGACTTTGATCGGCTTGCCCTTCTGCAACCAGGACTGTGCACCCCAGGCCTGGTTGATATTCTTGACGAAGCCATAGGGAGCGGCGATGCCGGCCGCCGCACCCAACGCAACTTTCATGAAGTCTCGACGATTAGTCCGCATCGCACCCTCTCTGGTGACTTTCGTTAGACGAAATCTATTTTCCGTAGAGTACGAAGGTGCGATTGTTTCTCAAGAGTAAACAATATGCATTGGTAGTCACCCGATGAGCAATGCGCTGCCGTCGCAATTAGCAGCGTCACCGCGTCTGCCTGAGAATTCCGCTCGGCCGCCGTTTTCGAGGCAGTATTCGCTTGAGGATCGCGCAGCCGCGTTCTTGTGCGACCGGAACGATTGAGCTGTTATGATTTCGGCCGTGGCGTGCTAGGCGAGAACAAAATCAGGAGCCGTTCCATGAAAAGAAAAGCCGCGCCGCGCCCGCTCGAAACATCAACAGATGCAGGCGATTACCGCACTGGGTCGAATGCCCCGACAGACAATAATCGCAGCCTCGAACGCGCCCTCGGCGCCAAGATCCGAGACACGCGGCGCGAGCAGGACCTGTCGGTGCTGGACCTTGCCAGCGCGGCGAATATCTCGGCCGGGATGTTGTCGAAGATCGAAAACGGGCAGATTTCGCCGTCTTTATCGACACTTCAGTCGATCGCCAACGCGCTGGCGGTGCCGCTCAGCTTGCTGTTCGCGGCCTCCGAGGAGCGGCGCGACTGCTCGTTCGTGCGCGCCAAACAGGGCGTGGTGATCGAGCGCCGCGGAACCAAGGTCGGCCACGTCTATCAGCTGCTTGGCCACATCAATAGCGAAGACCTGGTGGTCGAGCCTTATTTCATTACGCTGAAAGAAGAAGCCGACGCTCACACCGGCTTCCAGCACGCCGGCACCGAATTCATCTACATGCTGACCGGCGAGGTGATCTATCGCCACGGCGACAAGAGCTATCGGCTACGGCCCGGCGACTCGATGCTGTTCGATTCCGGTGCGCTGCACGGGCCGGAGGTGCTGGTGAAGCGGCCGATGACTTATTTGTCGATCATCGTCTATCCGCGCCGCGCCCGATAGCGCGAAGGCCAGATGCTGACTTTCCTGTCAAGAAACTGACCGACCGCGACGGCGACGGCGCTATTCGGCCTGGCGCTCCTGCCGCGGCGGCAATCCGAACTGACGGTGATAGGCGCGCGAGAAGCCGGCCGCGTTGGCGAAGCCGGTCGCGAGCGCGACCTCGCCGACCGGCATGGTGGTCTGCCGCAGCAGCACCCGGGCGCGCTCGAGCCTGATCCGGACATAATGGCGGACGATGGTGCTGCGCAGATGCGCGGCGAACAGCCGCTCGAGCTGGCGCACCGACAGGCCGGCGGCTGCAGCCAGCCGCGCGCGCGACACTGGCGTTTCGACGTTCTGCTCCATGCGCGACAATGTCGACACCAGCCCTGCGTGGTGAACGCCGTAGCGCTCGACCGGCGACAGCCGCTGCGCCGCCTCGCCGCGCCGCACGTCGGTCTGGAGAAACCAGTCGCTCACCGCAGCGGCCAGTGCCGGCCCATGATCCAGCCGGATCAGCGCGTGCATCATGTCTAGCGCCGCGATGCCGCCGGCGCAGGTGAAGCGGTCGCGATCGATCTCGAACAGGGTGTGGCTCAGGCGCGGAAACGGAAACGTCTCGGTAAAGGCCGGGATGTGCTCCCAATGCAGCGTGCAGCGGTAGCCGTCGAGCAGCCCCGCCTGGGCCAGCAGATACGGCCCCGCCGACACGCCGCCGAGGCGGACGCCATGCCGGGCCATGCGGCGCAGGAACGCCAAGGTCGGGGCGTGGCGGAACGTCTGCGGATTGCCGCCAGCGCAGACCAGGATCAGATCGAGCCGGCCGGCGTCGCGTAATTCGACGTCGGCTTCGATGCGCACACCATTGGACGCGGTCACGCCGGTGCCCTGCATGGCGATGTGGCGCCAGCGATATAAAGGAGTGCCGGCCAACACGTTGGCGGCGCGGAGCGGTTCGATGGCGGAGGCGTAAGACATCAGCGCGAAGCCGGGGATCAGCAGAAAGCCGACTCGAAGCGGTCGCTGGGCTTTGTCGCTCAGAGACAATTTTTGGTCGTTTTTAGCCATGCGGCGTTTTGATAACAGCGCATGCTGCGCCCGACAAGCTGATCCAAACGGTGCTGCCGATGCGCTACTCGCTGTTCGCCCTCGCCCGCGAGGCCCTTCGCGGCCATCGCGGCTGGCAACCGGTCTGGCGCGACGCCGAGCCGCGCCGGCATTACGACGTGATCATCGTCGGAGGCGGCGGCCACGGCCTCGCCACCGCCTATTATCTCGCCAAGACCCACGGCATTCGCAACGTCGCCGTGCTCGAGAAGGGCTGGATCGGCTCCGGCAACGCCGGCCGCAACACCACCATCATCCGCTCCAACTACCTGCTGCCCGGCAATCAGCCGTTCTATGAATTGTCGATGCAGCTCTGGGAAGGGCTGGAGCAGGATCTGAACTACAACGCGATGGTCAGCCAGCGCGGCGTGCTCAATTTGTTTCATTCCGACGCCCAGCGCGACGCCTACGCCCGCCGCGGCAACGCGATGCTGCTGTCGGGCGCCGACGCCGAACTGCTCGACGCGGACGAGGTCCGGCGGATGATGCCGCTGATGGACTTCGACAATGCGCGGTTTCCGATCAAGGGCGGCCTACTGCAGCGCCGGGGCGGCACAGCGCGTCACGACGCCGTGGTGTGGGGCTATGCGCGCGGCGCCAGCGATCTCGGCGTCGACATCATTCAGAACTGCGAGGTCACCGGCTTCGTCCGCGAGGGCGACCGCGTTGTCGGCGTCGAGACCAGCCGCGGTTCGATCGGCTGCGGCCGGGTCGGCCTCGCGGTCGCCGGCAGTTCGTCGCGGGTCGCCAAGATGCTGGGGCTGAGGCTGCCGATCGAAAGTCACCTGCTCCAGGCGATGGTGTCCGAGGGCATCAAGCCGCTGATCCCGGGGGTCGTCACCTTCGGCGCCGGACACTTCTATATCAGCCAATCGGACAAAGGCGGCCTGGTGTTCGGCGGCGATATCGACGGCTACAACTCTTACGCCCAGCGCGGCAACCTGCCGGTGATCGAGGATGTCTGCGAAGGCGGCATGGCGCTGATGCCGGTGATCGGCCGCGTGCGCATGCTGCGGACCTGGGCCGGACTGGTCGACATGTCGATGGACGGCTCGCCGATCATCGATCAGGCGCCGATCGACGGCGTCTATCTCAACGCCGGCTGGTGCTACGGCGGCTTCAAGGCGACTCCGGCATCAGGCCTGTGCTTCGCTCATCTGATCGCCCGCGATCAGAGCCATCCGGTCGCCACCGAGCTGCGGCTCGACCGCTTCGCGGCCGGTCACCTGATCGACGAAAAGGGCCGCGGCGCCCAGCCCAATCTCCATTGAGAAGCGACGATGCGGATCAAGTGCCCCTATTGCGGTGAGCGCGACCTCAGCGAGTTCACCTATCTCGGCGACCCGGTCGCGCGTCCCG
>NZ_BADD01000669.1 GCF_000333455.1 Rhodopseudomonas sp. B29 | reverse complement strand
GATTTGTAGATGATGTGGCGCAGATCGTTGAGCCGGCCCGGATTGGCCGGCTTGCCGGCCGCGAGCCAGGCTTCGCGCGACTGCCCGCCCTTCCAGGCGCGCGTGGTGAAGCCGAGAATTTCGACCTTCACGCCGCAGCGCTCCAGCGTACGCGCCAGAATGTCCGCGCAGGTCGCCGCGACCGTGATCGGGCGGCCGCGCATCGAGCCGGAATTGTCGAGCAGCAGCGTCACCACGGTGTCGCGGAAGGTGGCTTCCTTCTCGTTCATGAACGACAGCGGATGGAACGGGTCCGTGACGACGCGGGACAGCCGCGCCGGATCGAGGATGCCTTCTTCGAGATCGAAGTCCCAGGCGCGGTTCTGTTGCGCCATCAGCCGGCGCTGCAGACGGTTGGCGAGCCGCGCCACGATGCCCTGCAGATGCGCCAGCTGCTTGTCGAGATAGCTGCGCAGCCGCTCCAGCTCGTCGTGGTCGCAGAGATCTTCGGCGGCGACGACTTCGTCGAACTTCGGCGCGAAGGCGTGATACTCCGGCCCGCGCGGCTCGTTGGCGCCGCGGTTGTTCGGTCGCGTCGCTTCGCCCGGCGTCTCGTCTTCGCCGAGTTCGGAATCGTCGAAGCTGTCGGAGGCGGAGGCCTGCGCGCTTTCCATCGCGCTGTCGCTCATCTCCTCGGTCGAGGTCTCGGCTTGGTCGGCACTCATCTCCTGCGCGGCTTCGCCTTGCGGCTCGCCTTCGGCGCCCGACTGATCGTTCTCGCCTTCCTGCTTGTCGTCCTGGTTCTCGTCTTCCTCGGCGTCGGCATCCCGATCGTCGCCGAGTTCGAGCGCTTCGAGCAGGTCATGGATGGCGTCGCCGAACTTCGTCTGGTCCTCGGCGTAGCGCTCCAGCAGATCGAGCCGGGGGCCGATCTTGTCTTCGAGCACCGGGCGCCACAAATCGACGATTCGCTTCGCTGCGGCGGGCGGCGCGAGGCCCGTCAGACGCTCGCGCACCAGCATGGCCAGCGCGTCGGACAGCGGCGCGTCTGCGCGGTCGGTGATCTCGTCGAACTTGCCGCGGTGGAAATGAGCATCACGCCATACTTCTACGAGAAGTTCGTGCCGGCCGGCATCAAGGTGGTGGTGCTGCCGTTCGAAAGCCCGACCGACGGCAAGAACGCCGTCGTCACCGGCTCGGTCGATTTCGGCATTTTCGGCCTGGCGGCGGCGACGCTCGGCGGCGCCAACGGGGAACCT
>NZ_BADD01000670.1 GCF_000333455.1 Rhodopseudomonas sp. B29 | reverse complement strand
GCGCGGGCCGGGCGGCGTTGCGCCAGGAGCGATCGGCGCGACCTGGGCGGGCGGCGGAGCAGCCGGTATCGGCGCAGCCACCTTCGGCGGCGGCGGAGCCGGAGGCGGAGTCATCGGCGCGCCGCTGCGAGCCGCGTTGCCACCTTGCGGACCCATGGTGCCGGCCGGCGGCTGGCCTGGTGCCGGAGGAGCAGCCGCAGGCGCTGCCGCGGCGGGAGGCGTCGGCTTGGGAGGTGCGGCATCCTTCGGTCCCATGGTCCCGGCAGGCGCCGTCTGGGCCGCCGGGCGCTGCGCCGGAGCAGCTGCGGCAGGGGGCGGCGGAGCGGGCGGCGCCGAATGCTGCGGACCACCGGGCGGCCCTTCGCGGCGCGGCGCGGCGGCGGGCGGCGGCTCCTGTCGCTGCGGAGCAGCCGCGGGAGCTTCGCGCCGCTGCGGCGCGGCCGCAGGCGGTTCTGCAGGCTTCGGAGCGGCAGCCGGGGGTTCAGCGCGCGGAGCGACCGCCGGGGGTTCGGGCCGACGCTGGGGCGCAGCCGCCGGCGGCTCAGCACGAGGCGGCGGTGCAGCCGCTGGCGGCTCGGGACGATGCGGCGCGGCCGCCGGTGGCTGAGCTGGAGCTGCGGCGGGGGGCTTCGGCTGAGGAGGCGGTGCGGGCGGAGCAGCGTGCGGGGCCGGGGGCGGCGGCGGCGCGGCGTGCGGCGGCCCACCAGCCGGGGGACCCGGAGGGCGCGGCGGTCCCTTCGGTTCACCCTTTCGTTCAGCTTCGCCTTTCTTCTCGGCTTCGCCCTTCGGCTCGGCCTGGGCCAGCATCAACGGAGCGGCTGTCGAGAGGCCAGCCTGCGCAGGCTCCGCCTGAACAGGCAATGCAGCGAAGTACCATGCACCGATCGCTGTGGTAGCAAGCAGCGCGACTTGAATTCTTTTCATCCTGATCGTCCCGGCTAAACAAGGGTGCCGACAAACGCGTGTTCCATCGGCCGGTTCCGATCAACGATGATGCGTAGGGCCGGATTGTGGCGAGTGTCGCCACACGGCAACGATATATTTCTTCGTTTCCGGCGAACTTTTTCGCAGCATTCAGCAGCGGTTCACGACCTGATCGTCGAACGGTCAGTTCATGACCGGCTGAGGTGGGCCACCCGGTCCGGGCGGCTGCGGGGCTGGTACATCATCGGGTAGTTGGCCCGGCAGTTCTTGAGGTCTCCCTGGTGCATCCGGTTCTTCGACCGGCGGTGGAATATCCGGCATTGGATTACCCGGCGGTTCCTCGGCTGGAGGTTCGGTCGGGTTGCCAGGAGTCGATGGCGGCACTTCCGGAGGCGGCATCGCCGGTCCCGGCTCGCTCGGTACGTCCTGCGGCTCGGGGCCGGCGCGCCTGATCATCAAATCGCGACCATGCGGTTCTCGCCGATGTCAGGCCGGCCGCCCGTCGCAGCCGCCACCACCATCTTGACGTAGCTGACAATGGTGCCGGGCGAGTCCCAGTACTCGGCCTCATCGGGCGTCACTTTCAGCACGCGGATGTTGGGATCGTCCGGGTTGTCCCACCACGCTTTTGCTTCTGTGCCGAACAACTCGCGGATCTTGCCGCGATCGTTGCTGACCCGCGCGGTGCCGGACACCGACACGTACTTCTGCGCGCCGGCGTCGGCGAAACCTAGGTTGACGTGATGATCGCGTTCGATCTCTTCGTCCTTGTGGCGGCGCGCATCGGTGAGGAAATAGATCGTGCCTTCTTCCGGGCGCACGTAAGCAGCCATCGGACGCGAGCGGATTTTCTCGCCATCGCGCGTCGCCAGCATGAAGGGGATAATCTTCTTCATCAGGTCCCAGGC
>NZ_BADD01000671.1 GCF_000333455.1 Rhodopseudomonas sp. B29 | reverse complement strand
TGCGGCGACGGCTGCGTCGCGGCCTACGGCCTGCAGATGCGAATGCGGATCGGCGGCGTAGCGCACATGTTCATATGCCGGCGGCACCGCGAGTGAATTGAGCCGCGAGATCGTGCTTTGCCGCTTCACTGGAGAGCCATCGGCGCGCAGATATCGCCAGCGCTTGCCGCGCTTGACGCGACGGATGGTGAGCTGCTCCGGCTCGCCGAGCGTCAGCCCAAGGTCCTTGGCGAGCTCTTCGACCGCCGGCACGACCGAGACGTCGCCCGACGCGACCTCGGCGAGTTCAAAATTCTGTTGGTCAACCATGACTTTGTACAAACCCTGACGGCGGCGAGCGATAATGCTGGTCGGCGCGGGAATGTTCCGGACGGGAAATGCCGGTCAGGCTCACGTGACAGGGCGCGTCATTGGCCTCGTCATGGCAGCGACATCAAGATCGCTTGATGTGGTGACGCCCCGATACGAAGGTGGCATTGCATTCCGCTTGCCGGTCCGGAAAGCAACAACGCATAATTGCCTCAACAACCAAATCAATCTCGCCGGCCGCGGACAGCGCGGCGGCAGTGTGGAGGAAAGAATGTCCGAGAAGATCTACGACGTGCCTGCCGAGTGGGCGAGCCGGGCCTTCGTTGACGACGCCAAATACCGCACAATGTACGACCGTTCGATCAAGGACCCGACCGGGTTCTGGGCCGAGCACGCGCAGCGCGTCGACTGGATCAAGGCGCCGACCAAGATCGACAACTGGTCGTTCGCGCCCGGCAACGTTTCGATCAAATGGTTCGAGGACGGCGTACTCAACGCCGCCTACAACTGCATCGACCGCCATCTCGACAAGCGCGGCGACCAGGTGGCCATCATCTGGGAGGGCGACGATCCCTCGCAGTCGCGCACCATCACCTATCGTGAGCTGCACGACGAGGTCTGCAAGTTCGCCAACATCCTGCGCAACCGCAATGTCGGCAAGGGCGACCGCGTCACCATCTATCTGCCGATGATCCCCGAGGCCGCGTTCGCCATGCTGGCCTGCGCCAGGATCGGCGCGATCCATTCGGTGGTGTTCGCCGGATTCTCGCCGGATTCGCTCGCCGGCCGCATCAACGACTGCCAGTCCAAGATCGTCATCACCGCCGACGAGGGCCTGCGCGGCGGCAAGAAGGTGCCGCTGAAGGCCAATGTCGACGCCGCGCTGAAGAAGTGCGAAGGCGTCGACTGGGTGATGGTGGTGAAGCGCACCGGCGCCGCGGTCGAAATGGATGACGTCCGCGACTTCTGGTACCACGAAGCCGCCGAGATGGTGACGACCGAGTGCCCGGTCGAGCACATGCACGCCGAAGACCCGCTGTTCATCCTCTACACCTCGGGCTCGACCGGCCAACCCAAGGGCGTGCTGCACACCACCGGCGGCTATCTCGTCTTCGCCTCGATGACGCACCAGTACGTGTTCGATTATCACGACGGCGACGTCTATTGGTGCACCGCCGACGTCGGCTGGGTCACCGGCCACAGCTACATCCTCTACGGCCCGCTCGCCAATGGCGCGACCACGCTGATGTTCGAAGGCGTGCCCAACTACCCGAGCAATTCGCGGTTCTGGGAAGTCATCGACAAGCACAAGGTCAACATCTTCTACACCGCGCCGACCGCCATCCGCGCCTTGATGCAGGCCGGCGACGAGCCGGTGAAGAAGACGTCGCGCAAATCGCTGCGCCTGCTCGGCTCGGTCGGCGAACCGATCAATCCGGAAGCCTGGGAGTGGTATCACCGCGTCGTCGGCGAGGACCGCTGCCCGATCGTCGACACCTGGTGGCAGACCGAGACCGGCGGCATCCTGATCACCCCGCTGCCGGGCGCCACCAAGCTCAAGCCCGGCTCGGCGACGCGGCCGTTCTTCGGCGTGCTGCCCGAAATCATGGATCCGGACGGCAACGTGCTGAAAGGCGAATGCACCGGAAACCTCTGCCTCGGCCGCTCCTGGCCGGGCCAGATGCGCACCGTCTATGGCGACCATGAACGGTTCGAGCAGACCTACTTCTCGGCCTACAAGGGCAAGTACTTCACCGGCGACGGCTGCCGCCGCGACGCCGACGGCTTCTACTGGATCACCGGCCGCGTCGACGACGTCATCAACGTCTCCGGCCACCGCATGGGTACCGCCGAGGTCGAGTCGTCGCTGGTGGCGCACCCCAAGGTGTCGGAGGCCGCGGTGGTCGGCTATCCGCACGACATCAAGGGCCAGGGCATCTACGCCTATGTGACCCTGATGGCCGGCGAGGAGCCGAGCGAGGAGCTGCGCAAGGAGCTGGTCGCCTGGGTCCGCAAGGACATCGGCCCGATCGCCTCGCCGGACCTGATCCAGTTCGCCCCCGGCCTGCCCAAGACCCGCTCCGGCAAGATCATGCGCCGCATCCTGCGCAAGATCGCCGAGGACGAACCCTCGGCACTCGGCGACACCTCGACCCTGGCCGATCCGGCGGTGGTCGACGACCTCGTCGGCAACCGCCAGAACAAGCACCACAAGGTGGGATGAAGGCTGCCGCGGATCTCGCGTGAGCCGCGGCATCACTAATCAAAAGACATCATCGCCCGCGAAGGCGGGCGATCCAGTATTCCAGGGCGCTGATGAGGAGCTGACGCTCTGGGATACTGGGTCGCCCGGTCGAGCCGGGCGATGACCTAGGTGGATGGGGAGGCATTGCGCCTCATACGCGTGCGCTTTCGATTTTCCCCTCGTTCCCTGTTGCCGTTCAACAACATGTGTGCGGCTGCGGACGGAATTCGGTCGGTTTGCCGGAGGGTGTTGTTTTCGAAGCATTTACTTTACCGCGCGGTTTTCTCTCAATGCCTGCTCCGAACCTCGCCCCGCCGCTCAGCACGTACCGGTTGGTTAGTTCGCGCAGCTAACATCGCGCCAGGGCGCGGATTCGGGCGGATTTCGACCCGACCTTGAGGATACTGGAGCGACGGATGGCTTTTGGAAGGAAAGCTGCTGCAATTCGACCGACCACTTGGGCCGGCCTGACCTGCGCCGCGGCGCTGGCGGCCTGCGTGCTCGGAGCGCCGGCCGCGCAGGCGCGGCCCGATATGGTGGCCTTTCGCGACAACGTCTCGCCCGGCACGATCGTGGTGAAAACCCACGAGCGCCGGCTGTATCTGGTGGTCGAGCCGGGAGTGGCGGTGCGCTACCCGGTCGGCGTCGGCAAGAGCGGCAAGCAATGGGCTGGTGCTACCAAGATCGACGGCAAGTATCGCAACCCGGCCTGGTCGCCGCCCGCCGACGTCAAGCGCGACAATCCGAGCATCCCGGACGTGATCCCCGGCGGCTCGCCCGCAAACCCGATGGGCGTGGCGGCGATGACGCTGGCCGGCGGCGAATACGCCATCCACGGCACCAACCGGCCGAACTCGGTCGGCGGCTATGTGTCCTACGGCTGCATCCGCATGCTGAACAACGACATCACCGACCTTTACGACCGCGTTTCGGTCGGCACCACGGTGGTGGTGACGCGCTAACCATTTGATTTGCTGTAAGAAAAAAGCCCCGCTCGCGCGGGGCTTTTTGTTGATCGCGCCTTAGCGCGGCGGCGCGACGCCCGGAGGCGGCGGCGGCAGCGAGGCCTGACCGCCATTAAGCAGCGGCGTAATGCGGCGGACCGTGACGCGGCGGTTCTGCCGCTCGGGCCCGGCCGTCTGCACCTTCAGATATTGCGAGCCGTAGCCCTGCGACGTCAGGTTTTCGGCCGGTACGCCGAACTGCTCGGTCAACAGCGTAGCGGCGGCCTCGGCGCGGCGATCCGACAGCGACAGATTATCGGTGTCGTTGCCGGTAGCGTCGGTGTGGCCCTCGATCAGGAACACCTCACGCGGATTGCGCCGGATGGCCCGATTGAGACCATCGGCGATCACCTGCAGCTTGGCAGCCTGGTCTGGCGAAATGTCCCACGAGCCGAGCTCGAAGGTGATGGTGTTGAGGTCGATCGACGGCATCAGCTGCCGCAGGGACGGTGAGTAGCGCACCTCGTCCATGGTGTAACGACGCTGGATGCGTTCGACCGGCGGCGCCTCGAGAGTCTCGTAGATCACGTCCGGCGAGGCATCTTCGTAGTCGACGATGTAGCGGTCGCGCGGCATGCGGATCACCGGCGGCGGCAGATCGACGTAGAAGCTGGCCCGATCGCGCGGACCCGCGAACGAGTTGTCGATGATGATGATCTCGCGGCCGTCGCGGTCGCGGCGGATGCGGCGGACGAGCTGACCGTCGGGGCCTGTGACGTTGATGATCTCGGTGCCGTCGGGCCGGACCACGATGGTCCGGGTCTCGTTGTCGCGGCCGCGCTCGGTGCGGATGTCACGCGCGCCATAACGGAAGCGGTCGACTTCGTTGTGGCGGATGAACTCCTGACCGCCCGGATCGCGCACGATGAGCGGCCCGGCTCGGTGATGACGTCCGC